>CAKVNA010000085.1 GCA_934776915.1 uncultured Clostridia bacterium | reverse complement strand
ACTTCAAAATGGAACTATTTGGCGATGACCTCCGCTGCCAAGCCTATAGCGAAAAGAAAAACAAAAAGAAGAAAAAGGTGTTATAAAAAATACAACACTTTGTGTTGTAAGTCAAGAATAATACATCACTTTGTGGTATAAAATAAAGTGATGAATATTTCGGAAACGGTTGGGAAAAATTTGAAATATGCACGCAAAAATTCGGGACTTACGCAAGCACAAGTCGCCGAAAGTTTACACATGGCACAGCAGCAATACAGCCGTTTTGAAACTGGAAAATTTGAATTGAATTACGAGCAAATACTCTTTCTCTGCAAACTCTTTGATGTAACTCCAAATGAAATTTTTGGTTATGAGTTTTAAAACTAAAAAAAGATAGCCGTTCGACTATCTTTTTCTTTTTAACCTTATTTTGCTGATTTTTTCTTTTTGATGATAAATGGAACGCAGAGGGCAATTATCACTGGAACTGTGAAGCAAAGGGCGAGGATAAAGCCTTGGTTATTTTTAGGAGTGATTGGTTGTTGTGGGGTTTTAATAATTTCATTTGCAAGCATGTTTGAATTAAGTGAAGTTTCACCGTTTGCTTCTTCTCTTGCTGCGACTGCTGTTGAAACATAGGCAATTTTAAGTTCATTGTTTGCTTCAAGTTCGGCATATGTAAGGTTTATTTTATTGTCTGTAACATTAAGTTTTCTTCTTCCAAGCATTGCATAATCTACTTTATATCCTTCCTCTGGAATAATGCTATAGGTCACTGTTTCGTTTGATTTGATTTTTGCAACTGGTCTTTGAGCTGTGGTGTGGCTTCCATCATTTGTTGAGCAAACAAATTTTCCACCCTCTGTTATGTTTCTTGCATAAATACTTTTTGTTGAAACTACCTCGTTTTTGACCACTGCAACTAGGAATGGACTGAAATCACTTACTGTGACCACTATGCCATACTCTGTTACAACGCAATCAAGTTCTTCGGTTGCTTCAATATTTCCTTGAGAGTCTTTTTTGTAGTGGAAAACTTTGAATGTTACACCTTTATCTTCTGGGCCATAACCCTCTGGGAAGCCAAAAGCAACTTTGACATAAGAGCCACTTGGAATTGTTGTGAGTCCACCGCAAATATTTAGGTTAATTTCATATGTTGCACTTTTTTCAATTGTTCCCGATGTAACAAGTTCTGTTGCTTTTCCTTCCATGCTTTCCTTAAGCTTATCATTTGGTTTTTTTGCCACAAGCACAAGTTGACTGCGTTGATTTTGAGCAACAGGTTTTCCGTTTTCGTCAAGGAAATTTGTTAGGCTTAGGTCACGCCCGTCAATAAGCACAGGAGAGCCATAAGAGTTTATATACAATCTTCCGTCATTATATATTTTGCTACAAACTGCCCATGGTCTTGCAAAAGTCAATGTTGCTGGGTCTGGCACAAGATTTCCCTCACTGCTTACAATGTTTGTTGGAACAAAGTTGTATGCAAGGCTATCATGTTCAAACATTTTGCTTGGGGTAAAGGAGAATGTTATTGTATTCCCCGAAAGCTTAACATTGCCATTTTTAACATGTTTTGCAAGGTTGCTAGATTTTGGACTGAAAACATTGATTTCAATAGGCTTTGAATTGTCAACCTTTTTAATTGCTTTGTCATATGTTATGGAAACTGTGTATTCTTGGTCAACTGCCAAAACGCTGGTTGGGCTTGGAGTAATTGATTGAACTTTTGGAGCAACTGTTTCTGGTGCATATTTTTCGTTTCTGATTACATCACTTTTTGCAACAATTTTAGATTCGTCAAGGGCGGAATACAGTATTCCGCTCGTTGGTGCTTGTTTTGTTACAATAATTTGAGAACTATATGTGTTATTGTTTATATCAATAGTCATTGTGTTTTGGCTTTCACTTGAAAGTTGATAATATCCAAGCCAGCCTTCATATTCGTTTGTGCTAGCATCAAAGTTTTCGTGGTGTATAGCAAGATAAAGAGCATCATTTTCCATTTGAGCAATGTTAGTGTAATTTTTATAATCAACAGTTATACGCTGTGTATCGTTTTCATAAGAAATTGTTGTTTTAAGTTCTTCTTTGCCATAGTCATAAGTTGCTTGGGCGGGATATTTCACCTTGTAACCGCTGTTTGAAATTTCACCGCTTTCAATGTGGTCTTTGCTGTTCTCACTTCCCAAAAGGAAATATTTTGTTTGAGGTGTGGCAGAAGTGTTTAATGTTGAATCTACAAGATACCATTTTGAGTTAAGTTGAACATAATTCCAAGCATGGCTTTCATATCCGCCATTGTCATTTGCAAGATAGCCAACAACTTCCACGCAAGGAATGTTTTGACTGTCCATAATTGCCTTAAACGCACGGGCAAACCCTTCGCACACGGCATATTTTTTTACAATCGCTCCATAAGGTGTGCGGATTTGTTCTTTTCCAAGCTCGGTCCCGTCTGCCTCAAAAGAATATGTAACATTTTCGCAAAGATAAGTGTTTGCCATTAGAACCTTTGTATAGTTGTCGGTGGCGGAAGAAAGTTGCGTCTTAATAGCACTTATTGCTGCGTTATACTCAGCAACTGCAGAAAGCACGGTTGCTTCAGTGAACCCCGTTGCAAGATAACTATCGCCTCGCCCAGCGTCAATGGTTGCGACAAAGTCCGAGCCTTTGCTCTTTAGGCTGAGTGTAACCTTGTCAAAGTCAACATAAAAAAGTTCTGGGTGGTCAAGATAGAACAAATCTCTTCCCGCACCAAAAGACCTCAAAAGAGAAGTGTCGCCATTTTGAAAACCTCTTACATCAGCATTTGAAAGGACACCGTTTTTCAAAAGGTCATATGATCTTCCTTGTGCAAAAGCATTTTCCTCTGCCATTTTTTCAAACGCCTTATAAAACTTCTTGGCATTTGTGTCAAGGTCTTGTATGTAATATGTGTGTATGCTTTCAGTTGAAGCATAGGTAGTTTGTGTCATCTGCGGAACGCAAACAAGCGCACAGCACACTGCAATCAAAAATACAATAAATTTTTTCATAAAAACTCCCCCTATATTTTTATTAAATTATATCCAAAAAGTTGCACGGCTGTCAAATGATACTTTCGTGATATTTGCACAAAGAAATTAACCTAACATCTCTTGTAAAACAGAGCAAAAATCCCCATTTATAAATGAGGATAAGTGTAATATCTGTCATATTATAAACAAAGTTTGTTTGTATCAATAAAAATCTACATCAATAATCTCAGATTCTGGGCAGTTAAAAAATCTGCAAAGTTTGTTTACAACTTTTGGCGTAAGTGGGATATTTTGTTGCATCTTGCTGATTGACGAACAAGAAATGGGGACTCGCAAGCGAAGTTGATATTTATTAAGCCCCATTTCTTTCATTTTTTCCCAAAGTTTGTCATAAGAAACTGTAATTTCAACTGGAATGTCTAGTGGGTTTGTTGTGTTTAAATTTCTTTTAATCATTTGCCTTCTCGTCTTCCTCAAATTTATATTCAATTCCGCCGTCACCCAATGCTGCCTTCATATCTCTGAAAGTTGCTCCCATTTCACCAACTGGCTCAACTTCAAGTAGATGAGATTGGAAGAAACTAAAGTAACCTTCGGGGGATAATATAACATGGTCAACAAGGCTTATTGAAAGTGATGAAAGTAAGTCTTTGAGTTCTTTTGTATATTTTCTATCTTCTTCCGAAGGATTTGGCAACCCAAATGGGTGAGTGTGACAAATTGCAACAGAGTGAGCTGAGCGTTTTAATATTTGACCAACCAAATCTCTGTTGTTAACAAACAACTTACTTATTGACCCGCTGCCAACGCTGCCTAGGTGAGTTACACGACCCTTGCCGTCAAGACAAACATAATAAAACTTTTCAATGGCAGAAAATTCGACCATTGCAGTTAGATACTCTACCAATTCCTTTGGACCTTTAATTTTAACTTCTTTCCTAGCCCTACTCATTTTGTAAATTTCAGGAAGCCTAGAGCAGAAATTAAGATAGTTCGCAGCAACCTCACCAACACCTTTAACTTGCTTTAAGTTTTCAACATTTGCGTCCAAAACATTTGCAAGCGAATTAAATTCATTTAATAACAAACCCGTCAAAGTCTTAACATCTTTGTTTGGCAAAATGTAAGATAACATATGTTCCAAAATTTCATCTTCGGACATATTCGAATAATTTAAAAATGGCGCTTCCACCCTAAGGTCTTTTGTATCTTCGTTGTTTATCTTATCTGTATTTTCCATATCTTTCTCAACCATATCTTCCAAATTTTTCACAACAATTACCTGTGTTTTTCTAAATGTATTTTTTTTATGTTTGCTGTAACCGTTACCTTATTAAACAGCATTATACTTTCACGGCTTTTCAACCACATTATCCATACAACAAGTATAACACTCGCAAAGCGTTTCTGCAATCATTTAATTAAAGTTTTTGGAAAATATTGGAAAAAGATTTGAAAACTATCCAATCGTTTAAA
>CAKVNA010000084.1 GCA_934776915.1 uncultured Clostridia bacterium | reverse complement strand
TGCCCAGACTTTTGCTCATTTTGTTGCCGTCTTCGCCCAAAACAAGACCTATCGTAGTTCGCTTTTTGTATGGCTCTTCAAATGGCACAACACCAATGTCATACAAAAACATATTCCAAAATCTTGAATAAATAAGGTGGCGTGTAACATGTTCCATTCCGCCGTTATACACATCAATAGGTCCCCAATATTCCATTTTCTTTCTGTCTGCAAGGCAAGAAGCATTGTGTGGGTCCATATATCTTAAGAAATACCAACTTGAACCCGCCCATTGTGGCATGGTGTCTGTTTCCCTCTTTGCCTTTCTGCCACATTTTGGGCAAGTGCAATTTACCCAATCTTCAACCTCTGCAAGTGGCGATTCGCCATTTTTGGAAGGCTTAAACTTGTCCATATGAGGAAGTGTAACTGGCAAATCTTTTTCTGGCACAAGCACTATTCCGCAGTGGTCGCAGTATATAATTGGGAATGGCTCTCCCCAATATCTTTGACGATTGAAAGCCCAGTCTTTCATTTGGAAGTTGGTCTTTGCGTTGCCAATTTTGTTTTCTGTAAGATAATCTATCATGGCTTTTTGTGCGTCTTTTACGCTCTTGCCATTTAGGAAAGAAGAATTTATCATAATGCCGTCAGCAATGTTGACATAGGCCTCTTTTTCAATGTCACCACCAGCAATAACAGGTTTTATGTCACAGCCAAATTTCTTCGCAAATTCATAATCTCTTGTATCATGTGCTGGCACTGCCATAATTGCACCTGTGCCATAACCCATCATAACATAATCTGCAACAAAAATTGGCACTTCTTCGTGGCTAATTGGGTTTACTGCAACAATTCCGTCAATCTTTACTCCAGTTTTATCTTTGTTAAGTTGAACTCTGTCAAACTCGGTTTTCTTTTTGGCTTCTTCGCCATATTTTGCAATTTCATTCCAGTTTGAAATGTTTTGCTTGTATTTTTCAAGCATTGGGTGTTCTGGGGCAACAACCATAAAAGTAACACCAAACAATGTGTCGCAACGAGTTGTATAAATTTTGAGTTTGTCGCAAACTTTGTCACCAACTTTTAAGTCAAAATTCACTTCCGCCCCTGTTGACTTGCCTATCCAATGTCTTTGCCCTTCTTTCACTCTGTCTGGAAAGTCTAGTCTGTCAAGTCCGGACAAAAGTCTGTCTGCATATTCCCTAATTTTCAAGAACCAAACTTCTTTTTCCTTTTGCACAACTTGGCTTGAACATCTGTCACAAATTCCGCCTTGACTTTCTTCATTTGACAAGATGACATCACAACTTGGACAATAGTTCACAAAGGCTTTGCTTTTATACACAAGCCCTTTTTCATAAAGTTTGCAAAAAATCCATTGTGTCCACTTAAAATACTTTTCGTCTGTCGTGTCAATTTCCCTTGACCAGTCAAACGAAAAGCCCACTGCCTTAAGTTGTTTTTTGATGTTTTTTATGTTTTCGTCTGTGGCAATTCGTGGGGCAATATTATGCTTTATGGCATAGTTTTCTGTTGGCAGACCAAAAGCGTCCCAACCGATTGGGAACATAACATTGTAACCTTGAAGTCTTTTCATACGAGATAAAATTTCCATTGAAGAATAGGCCTTCACATGACCAATGTGAATTCCAACGCCTGATGGATATGGAAATTCAACAAGTCCATAAAATTTTGGCTTTTTGTCAAAGTCAACACCTTCAAACACTTTTTCCTTTTCCCAAATATCTTGCCATTTTTTTTCAATTTTTTCGTTATCCATTCTTTATCCTTCTTTTTAAAGATTCAAAAGGCAAATTTTCGCCATAAACTCGTCTTTTATATAAAATACTAAAGAATTTTATTATTATTTTAACTTTTTGTCAAGAATAAGTTGACACAAAAACAAAAGGAATGTAACATAAGCCTTGAAAGTAGGAAAACTTATGGCAAAAGATTTGTGGAATAAAATAAAAGAAGCGATGGTGTCCGTTTTGCCAATTACGGCGACCATTTTTTTGCTTCTGTTTTTTTTCATTCCTTCCACCCCTCAAGACAAGATTATGCTTGGCATAAGTGCTGTTCTTCTAATTCTTGGCATTGCACTCTTTTCTTTGGGTGCTGACGGCTCTATGATGACTCTTGGCAGTGGCGTTGGAAGTGCATTATCTCGCAAAAATAAAATGTGGTTTATGCTTTTGAGTGCCTTTGTCATTGGCTTCCTTATAACATTTGCAGAACCTGACCTTATGGTGCTTGCAAAGCAGGTGGTGGAAAATTCAAGTTTGGACAGTGTCTGGCTGTTTATTGCCATTGTGTCTGCAGGTGTTGGACTTTTTCTACTCCTTGGAATTTTGCGTCTTGTCTTAAAACTAAAACTTAAATATCTAATTGCAATATCTTACACAATAATTTTCATTCTTGCTCTGTTTTGCGAGCCTAACTTTGTTGCCATTGCCTTTGACTCGGGCAGTGTTACAACGGGGCCAATTTCCGTTCCCTTCTTAATTGCGTTTGGCATGGGCTTTTCTGTTGTCCGAAGCAAGCAAGATGAAGATGACAGTTTTGGACTTATTGCATTAAGTTCCATTGGACCAATGTTCTCTGTTTTGCTTTTAAGTTTATTTTTAAAGAACACCGCACCAACAACTTCCTCAACCCCAATAACAGAAAGTCTTAATATGTGGCAAATGTATTCAAACGAGTTTTTGTCCAGTTCGAAAGAGGTTGCCATTGCAATTTTGCCGATTGTTGTGTTGTTTATTATCTTCCAAATTTTCTCGTTTAAGTATCCAAAAACAAAAGTTGTCAGAACTCTTTTTGGCTTTGTGCTAACTCACTTTGGCGTAACATTGTTCTTGACAGGCGTTGCGTGCAGTTTCTTGCCTCTGGGGACAAAAATAGGAACATATTTTGCCACCCTTGACAACAAGTTTGTTGCCATTCTTTTGGGGCTTGTTTTGGGGGCTCTTGTAATTGTGGCAGAACCAGCGTTGCATGTTCTTAAAAAACAAGTTGAAGACATAACAAACAAAACAATTCGCCAAAAAGTTATTGTCATTGTAATCTCAATAGGTGTAGCGATTGCAGTGGCGCTTGCAGTCATTCTTGCAATTTATCCAGTAAACTTGCTCTATGTTCTCATTCCTCTTTACTCCGTTTGTATAATTTTAGCATTTATAAATACAAAACTTTTCACCGCTGTGGCATTTGACTCTGGTGGAGTTGCAACTGGAACAATGGCTGTTTCGTTCATTCTTCCTATGGTGTCTGGACTTTCTGGCAACACAGGTGGGTTTGGAACGGTGGCACTTATTGCTGTTTTCCCTGTTCTTGCTATGCAAATACTTGGGCTTGTTTACAAGATTAAACTTGTCAGAACGCAAAGGCTTAAATCTGCTCTTGCAGAAAGAGAATACTCCATTGTTGAATTTGATTATGAAAAAGAATACAGTAAGAAACGCAGAGCAAATGTTGTGGAATTTGATTGGGATATATGACAAAACACACATTATAAGCAAAAGATAGAAAATATATAAAGGAGAAGAATTATGCCAATTACAAAGAAAAAAGACCCGATAATTGAATTTTTGATGGTTATTGTGGAAAGAGGAAAAGTGGATAAGGCTACGGCAATTTTGCAAAGTATGAGAGTTGACGCACAAGTTGTTTCATTTGGCAAAGGCACAGCAGATTCATCAATGGCCGAATACTTTGGCACCGATGGAAAGGAAAAAGAAGTGCTTTTTGCAATTATCAAAATGAAAGACGAAGAAATAATACTCTCTACCCTATCCGAAAAACTTAAATTTGAAGAAAAAAATACAGGGCTGGCACTTACACTACCCATTAAAAGTGCAACATATTCAACGCTTGAATTTCTTGGCTTTGCACTATAAAGATATTTTACAAAATATGGATAACAAGCGAAAAGTAGAAAATATATATTAAATAAAAAAGGAAGAAAGAGTATGTTAAAAGAATTTGAAATGATTGTGACAATAGTTCAAAAAGGACAAGCAGACAAAGTGGTTGAAGCCTCAAGAGAAGGCGGTGCAAGAGGCGGCACAATTATATATGGACGAGGGACCGGCATACACGACAGCGAGTCTGTGCTTGGCGTGCAAATTCAGCCAGAAAAGGAAATAGTCTTTACTCTTGCAGAAACTTATCAAAAGCCAGCAATTATGAAACTTATCTGCGAAAAGGCAAAACTAAACACTCCCGGCGCTGGACTTTGTTTTTCCCTTCCCGTCAATAGAATTTTAGGCTCCAAAAAAATGATGAAGCCTTCAGAAATTGAAAAACTTAAAAAGAAAAAAGAACAAAAAGAAGCAAAAACTGAAAAAACTGCCGAAACAAAAGAATAAATAAAATAAAAATACAGTTAAAATATAGTTGAAATATAGTTAAAATGTAATAAAAAATTCAGTTGTTTTGCAACTGAGTTTTTTTTGGTGGAGATAAGCGGATTCGAACCGCTGACCTTTGCGATGCGAACGCAACGCTCTACCAACT
>CAKVNA010000083.1 GCA_934776915.1 uncultured Clostridia bacterium | reverse complement strand
TCCTTTTTCTAAGCACCTTTCACACAAACACCATCTCCCATGACAATGATATTTTTTGTAAACAATTTCAAAATCTTTTAATTGCGGTTCACTAAAAATTTCCCCACAACATTTACACTTATATAGTGGCATATAAAATGTTTCAGTTCTCTCCACCATTTTTCTCCAAAACAGTTGTATTCGTTGGTACGCTTACCCCTAGAAGTGGGTAGGACTTCATGTAACAACCTTTACCTTTAATTGTAACAATGTCGCACCCATACTCCTTAAGATAACCAATATTGCGAGCAATTGTTTTTCTATCACAAGAAATCCCACAGAATTTGCTAATTTGCTCTGCGATTTTTGTTTGATGCATAGGACAATTTTCCGAACTTCCATATTTTAATGCATCATAAACATATAATATAATAAGTTTTTTGTGTTTTTTCACTTACACACCTCCACTATTTCAATTATATCATACCACATGAGACAAAAATATCCCAAGCAAAATGTTTGTTTTGACTTTCCTTCGTTTCATTATGCAAAATATTTAAAGCAGATATTATATTTTACTCCTATCTTTTTTATTATTTAATATCAATCATAATTCCAAAGCAGTCCCATAAATAAAAATACGAAACAACATTAAATGCTTGTTTCGTATTATTCTCTAATGGCGGGAAGACCGCTATCCAATTCTAACTTTAAAGTATATGTTGGAGCAAAATATATTTTGTTGTCTGTAATATTAACCAAAAAAAGTTAAAAAATTAACTAAAAATTGTTGACTCGGCATTTATTTTATGTTATATTACTATTGTAGATAAAGGAGTAAAGCATGGAAAAATCAAGTTTTGGTAAAGAGTTAAGAAAATTAATGATTGATAACAATGAAAATTTAATTGATTTAGCAAATTTGTTTGAAGTATCGGTTCCATTTGTATCATCAGTTATTTCGGGCAAGAAAAATGTACCCGATAGTTGGATTGATAAAATATCTACTCATTATGGTTTAAATTTGCAAAAAGAAAATTATTTTAGAGATTTGGCAGAAGAATCAAAGCAAATGTTGAAAATTAATTTAACACAATGCACAAGGCCACAAAGAGGGTTGGCATTACAATTACAAAGAAACCTTAATAACCTTGAAGATGATGAGATAAAACAACTCATGGAAATTTTAGGAGAAAAAAAATAATTGGATTTTGAAACTCGATCTATTTCTAGAGAAATAATAAGAATTTTTGCAAATTTAATACGAAAAAACTATGGTATAAAAACAATTAAATTCCCCGTATTGCAATTTTTAGAAAATATAGAAGAATATACAGATAATGAAGTAAGTTATATAGTTGAAGAAGATGAAAAATTTGAAAAAAATGTCATGGCTTATATAGATTTTTATAAGGAGCGAGATGTTTATTGCATTCATATTCGAGAGACTGTTTATAGAAATGCATATGAAGGAAAACATGCGGATATTGGGTTTATAATGCATGAAATTTCTCACTATTTTATGATTGGAGTATTAGGCTTTAAACCAAATGAAGAAGTTTGTTATTCTACTAAAAAGATACCACCATATAAAAGTGCCGAATGGCAAGCAATGGCATTATGTGGCGAGTTGATGATACCATATGAAGAATGTAAAAATAAGACGCCTAGACAAGTCTATAATTTAACTAAAAGTTCTAAGGGACAGGTAGAATATTTCTTCAAACATATATTAAAAAAAGAAAATTTTGATACCCTATTTTAGGTGTTTCCAATCGAAAGATTGTTAACATATAAAAAAGAACAAGCTGCAACTTGTTCTTAAAAAACGGATTAGGCTCCGTTAAACCATTAGGCTTATTAACTTTCCTATAATAAGTAACACCGTAATTATAGCATAAGCCTTTTTGATTTGCAAGTCCTAGAGACAAAATTTCACAAAAGGAGACTAAAATTATGGAAAAAACAAAAACATATATTTTTAGAAAATCCATAAAGACAAGAGATGGTCGCATTCTATATGCTTCTAACTATGGATTAAAAGCTTTTAAAATAGCTGTTTAGCAATCGTTGGAGCTAGTTTGGAAGTTGTAAGCTCCTTAAAAATTTTATTTAAGGAGAATTTATATGGCAAAAATTATTAAATGTATTGCACAAAATTCAACAGGGAGAAATATCTTATTTAAAGATATGTCTTCTGAAACTAAAATGACAAGAAGTCAATTTGTATCCAAAATTGAAAATCATAAATATTCTGACTACCATGTAAGAACAATCAATGGTATTAAAACACCTTGTTCTAATCCAGACAAAAGTGAAAGGAATAATTTGGGTTAATGTATAAGAACATATCGGAAAAAGTATTAGGAATAGTTGGATTAACAAGTATAACTATTATTGATAACTTTTTAATTGCAATTGCAGCTGTTTTAATACATTGTTCAGTATATTCAATTGTTGGATTTTTATACAACTTAGATATTATAAGTGGTAGATTTATGGGAAAACTATGTTATTTTCTTATTTGGGTAGCATCATTGGTTGGGTGTGTATTTTTAGCAATATACTGCCAACACAATATGGTTACGCTATTTGTAGTTATTGGTATTTTGCTAGTTTATAATATAGTTTATGGTGTTGTAAAATTTAAACTTAAGGCATAAAGAAAAGAGAGGATTAATCCTCTCTTTTTAGTTTTATTGATTGTTTTCAAGTAAGAATAAACTTCTTTTGCGGTAAGATTTTGAGAGTTGCCAAAGGTTTCGGCCTGGTTTTTTAAGTCAGTTGCAAACATTAAACTTATTCGTTTAAGTTGCTGATTTGACAAACTGCCGGACCTAATTTTAAAGTATTATCTTCAAAATTAAACTTGGCCGTGTTCTCTTTGATATCTTCACAATCAACAAAACATTTTGTTTTGGTATCAGTCATAAGCATTTATATTTTCATATAAAAACTTGTTAGCAACGATACCAATTTCAATCCAGACTTCAATTTTGAAGTCCACATTTATTATAGCATAAACAAGTAAAAATTACTATATTTTTTATAAAAAACAAGTAGGTTTCACACTTGGTGTAAAGTTTTATTCTTGTTTGCGTAAGGATAAAAACTTTTTTTATCCTTGGAAAATTTTTCATTAAATAAAAGGAGTAAAAAAAATTATGAAAAATGAAAGTAACATAAACGTAACGGAAAAGGAAAATTTGGTAAAGGAGCAAGAGCCACTCTACATTCAGAGAGAATCTTTTGTAGGAAGCAATGGCGAAGATTATTGGTCTTATTTCTTGAAAGGTAAAATTCGTAGTAGAGTAGTTAAGGTTGATTTTATTCCAAAGGATAAGGGCGGTTATGAGCCATTGGATATTCTGTTTGAGATTGAGCAGAAAGTTAAACTCATTATTTCAGACGAAGAAATGGTTGATAACTCTGGTAAGACTTTGAAGTATAAATCTTATAACTTGATTGCCGTTGACGAAAATGGACTTGAGTATTCATGTGGGGTTCGACCAGCACGTGACAGTGACAAGTCTTTGCTCAATATGATTTTGGCAGAAAGAGAACGTGCTTGTTCTGTAGAAAAGAAAACAATGTAAATTCCCTTATTAAAAAGGAAGAAATTATGCTTATAAATTTTTTTAATTTAATTCTTTCAAATGATATCCAAACCTATTTTTATATTTTTGCTATTTGCTATATGGCTTCAAACGTTTTTATAAAACTTTGGAATTGTTTAGTTTTACATAAAAGGAAAGACAAATGCTAGAAGTTTTAAATATTATTTATACTTATCTTTCGTCTTTATTCCTTGTTGATTTCTCGAATTATAGCGGAAGACTGCCAGCAGGGTTTATTGAAATATATAACTACTTCGGTTCATTCTTTAAGTTAGTTGTTATTTTTTACTTTGTGTATCTTTGTCTGAATTTTATAGTCTTCTTGGTGTCGTTAGGGGGTAGAAAGCGTGCAAGTAATTAACTCGTTTTGGATATCAGTTTTAGAAGCAATATTTTTACCAATAATTGATTTTTATGGCTTTAGCCCAATATTAACATTTGTAATTTTGGTATTTGTGTTTGCTCTGCAAGTTTTTATGTTTTGGCATTTGTTTTTGAAACCATTTATCTATATCTTTAAAGTTTTTTCAAGTTTAATTACACAAAGGGTTTTGTGGAAGGAGCCAGCAGATGAAAAATGAAAAAATGATTAAATTTTTAAAGTCTATTGTTAACTTTTACAATACTTGGTATGGTGTAATATCAGTTATTATTGGACTTCTTATTGTTACAAAGATTAAAAATACTTTCTTGATTGTTCTTGTTTTAGGCATATCGCTTGTTGACGGCTTTACTTGGTATAAAAACTTATTCAAAAACTTTGGAACAAAGAAAGAGTTGTTCGGAACGTTCCGAGAAAATAACTCTTTAGTTGTATTAGGTGGAATTGGAAGCGGAAAATCTACTCTTGCGAATTTCTTATTAACATCTTTCACTCCACCACACCTTAGATACTATAATGTCAAAAATATTGGTTACAGAGCCTTCACTAGTGAACACTTGATTTTGAAAAAGCGGTTGGAA
>CAKVNA010000082.1 GCA_934776915.1 uncultured Clostridia bacterium | reverse complement strand
ATTTTATGGGGGATAGAAAAATAGTTAATGGTTGGTTTGGTGGGGAAAGTGTTGAATGTGATTCGTGCGGGACTTGTTGCAATCAACGATGTTCCTACTACAATCAAAGAGTTTATTCTTCCGACCACTGTTATTCGTATGCAAAATGGGATTGTTTGGCCTATAGAATAGAGGAAAATAAAAGAAGAGATGCTGAAAGAAGGGAAATAGAAAGTAGGGAAGCCAAAATAAGACAAGCAGAACAAGAAGAAAAAGAAAGACAATATAGACAATGGTATAACAGTTTGTCGCCAGAAGAAAAGCGTGCTGAAGATGCAAGAATTGAAGCGAAAAAACAAGCGGAAGCACAGGCATTTAAGAGAAATCTTGTTATTACATTAATTATAGTTGTTTCGCTTGCTACTCTTTTTGGATTGGTAAAACTTGTTCAAACGATCTCATTTGTTAATTCTCCAACAGGTCGAATATCTTCATGGATTTACAAAAACAGTTCAACTAATGTTTTTAGAAGTCGTTATCCTATGGAAGGATATAAAATAAATTATAACCTACAATATTATGAAAAAGGTTATGAAACAGCGGGCAAGAAGTATAGTTTTATGGCAAGCGTCCTATTAACTCCAGAAGCAGAGCATGGATATAGTAAGTGTTATGGAATTGTTTTATTTAACTATGGATATATGAGCAACGCTTATTTGCAAGGTCAAGTAATATATAATGGAGTAGGCAACATATATCCCCATTTTGATTTTAGGTTAAGAACTTGCCCCGAAATTGAAAAAGTTTCTTCATATAATAGTTATGATGGTGCGGGTAGATTTATAGAAAATGAGAAAGAAGCAGAGGAAGATAGTTGGAGAGCTATAAAAATCGCCATAATTCTTACTAATTCAACCTTAAAGCAAGTTAACATCTCGTATTCAATGTGGTGATAAAAAGAGAAACCGAGTTAAAATGGTTTCTCTTTTTTATAGTCTTTTATCTTTCTGGGTTTTCTTCTGGTGTGCTTTCTTCTGGCGCGGCTACTTCGGTGACGGTGAAGGGAATGATGTTTTCTGGGGTTAGGAATTTGCTTATAAATTGCTCATAGCCGTCTTTTTCTATAGTGTAGCCCATTTTTTGATAAAAAGGTTTTGCAAAGTTATTGGTTGGGTAATATTTTCCTTCAATCTTAAAAAATCTTTTGGAGTGGGCTTGATGTTCAAAAAATGAGAGTAGGGCAGTTGCAACTCCACGGTGCTGAAAATTCTCATAAGTTTCAATTTTGCATAGCCATGCAAGTCTTTCGTTTGGAATAAATTTGTATGTTATATATCCCATTTTTTCATCTTGCATAGACATTGCTGTTGTTGTATAAAAATTGTCTTCTTCGTCATAATTTGTTTCCAAATATAAATTTGGGAATTGTTTGCTTTTTGCGATAAAATTGTTTTCCATATCTTAATTATATAAAAAAAAGAAGATTTGTCAATCTTCCTTTTTTGAATATTCAAGTTTTATTCCATAAGTTTTTTCATAAACCATTTTCCACATTTCATAATTTTGCATGGATAATTCCTGTGTTTGTTCCTTGGCTGATTTTGTTTTGTCAGGGAATATTGCAGGCAAAATGTGTAAGGTATAGCGCTGATACATTGAGCCATCTGGGGCAGGTTTGTCGCTGTCGGTCATTGTGATAAAGCAAGGCAAAATTGGAGCATCTCCAGAAACTGCAATCTTAAAAGCACCAGATTTTAGTGGGCGGGGCTTTTTGTAATTCCACCACATTGCTTGTTCGGGATAAATTAAAATTTTCTCACCACGATTTAGAAGTATCTTGGTTGCGGTCATAAAAAGCTTCATTGTTTCATAATTGCTACTTAGGGGAAGGGTATTGCAATGCTTGAACATATATCCAAAAATGCCAGGGAAGTTGGTGTAGTTGCCTTCACGAATAACTTTGTAAAGTCGCTTTTTGCCAAGCTTTTTTTGAAGAGCCTTGAACACAACATAGTTGTCATAAATGTTGAAGTGATTGCAAGTTATAACAACACCCATGTTTGCTACTTTGTCATAGTTTTCCATGCCAACAATTTTGTCAATGATAAGCTTGCCTTGTTTTATTTCCTTGTCAAAATAACTGACGGCAACTTTGTTTGCTATCCATGTGCCAAACTTGCTAGATAACTTTTTGTTCAAATAGTCCACTTTGTTTGGCAAAAGTTGTGGGGCAGGTGGGTCGTCTTCCACATCAATATCCCACTTTCCTTCACGCTCATATTCTTCAATTCTTGCAACAATTTTCTTTCTATCTTCATTAAGTTCCATATTTTTTTGCCTTTTATGTTTGTCTTATATTATATCTTTTTTAAATAATTTGCAATCAAAATAACATAAAACAAATGCAACAAGGGGTTTAACCTGTTGCATTGTTTAGATTAGATTGTTACTTCGGCAAATTCCATTTTGCAAAAGGGATTTAGTGAATTGGCTTGGTCAAGAGCAGTTTTCTTCAATCTTTCATATCCTTCGGCATCTTTTTGCTTATCTTTGTCTGTGTATTGACATTTCATTGCAAGAATTTTGTCAAAGAAGCCTGCTTCACGAGTAAGCGCCCAGAATTGCTTTTCAAAAGGAACATTGTCATAGTGCCATGGCTTGTAACTTAGGAAGAAGTGGACAATGCCATTGTCTTCATCATCACTGCATTTGCCAAATGGTGTTCTGTTCCAGCGAAGTGGAAGATAGTGAACTTTATCTTTGCAGATGACATTAAGATAGTCTTGGTCTTGGGCAACAGTAAATTTAATTTTGTTCAAAAGGTCAACAAACTTATCTTCAAACCCACTATTTCTGAGTTCTTTAAGGTTCATAATAAGGATACCTGCGTTGAAATACATTTTTTCGCAAATGCCAAGGTAGTTGTTTGAATATTGCACAAACTCATACACATTGCCCACTGCTTGTTCTGGCACAGCGCCCAAAAGATTGTTTTTGATGTCCACATTGTAAAGGTTTGCAATGTCGTCAAGAATGATAATGTCAGAGTCAAGATACAAAACCTTTTCATATTGAGGGAACATACGAGGAATGAAAAGTCTATAATATGTGCTGATTGTGTAGTAATCTCTTGTGTGAAGTTTGGACAAAACAGATTGCAAATATTCTTCCACATTTATAAACTGAATGGAAACATTTTTGCATTCAAATTTTGAAATTGACTTGACGCTATCTTCGCTAAGTCCCGTGTTTAATACATAAATATTGTATTGATTTTTTGGTGTAGAATATTTCACAAGGGAATACACAGCAACTGCAAGAAGTGGAGCATAGTTGTCGTCTGTTGCAAAGAAAACTGGAATTACATTTGTTTTTTCTATCATTTTTGCTGTTTTTTTAATTAAGCTCATTTTAAAATTTTTTCCTTTTTTTGTCATTTAGTTTGCAAGCAACTCGTGCTTGACGGTGTTATTATTGCATAATTACGCAAAAAGTCAAAGGGAAAATTACGATTTGTTGTCTATTATTGTTTTTGTCTGTGTAGAATAAAATTTTTGCAACTCTACAAATCGTAGAGTTGCTATTTTGCAGATATTTTATGGCAAATAAAAATTTATCTCTATTTGACTTGTGTGTTTTGAAGCAATGTGCTAAAATATCTTTGCAATGAGAAGTTGTGATGTTTAGCACTTAAAATGTTGAGTATAAAAAATAAATTTCACAACAAAAATTGCGAAGAAAATATTGAAAACGGAAGAAAAATTATGGTCTTATATTTGAGCATTGTGCTAATTGCTACGGCAATAATCGCCACCTGCAACATTCTTTTTAACCCAATGGTTGCAACATTTTCGCCAGTTTGGACAATTTTGGTTGTTATATTGGCTGTTGTTTTGGAAATTGTTATAAACCTTTTGGCAGAAGGGCTTATTCACATTATGCCAGACAAGTGGTTTGACGAAAATAGCCACTTTAAAACAAGCGACAAAGAACGAAAATTTTATGACAGAATTAAAATTAAGAAGTGGAAAGATAAGGTTTGGGAACTTGGTGCTGTGGGCGGATTTAGCAAGAAAAAAATGGTTGACCCAAACAGTTCAGAGTATTTAAGAAGATTTGTCATAGAGTGTAACAAAGGTTTTGTGGGGCATATAATAACCCTTCCACTAAGTTTTTTGATATTGCTCTTTCCGTTGCCAAAATATTGGTTTTGCATTGGGCTTCCAGTTGCCATTGTAAGTGTGTTTTTGAACATTTTGCCTGCCATGATTTTGCGTTACAATTTGCCAAAACTTCAAATTGCACACAAGCGTGCTGTAATGAAGGAAAATTCTCAAAAAAAGGAAAATGAAAATGAAAACAACATCAGTTAAGGGGACAAATGATTTTTTGCCACAAGATAGCAAACTTAGAGATTATCTTCAAGGGCAAATTTTATCCACATACATTTCACAAGGGTTTGGAAGAATCTATACACCTGTTTTGGAAGATATTGAAAACTTGGAAAAGAGTGACGGTGGGGACAATGTCAGTCTAATTTTTAAGGTGCTAAAACGAGGGGAAAAGTTAACAAATTGCATTGAGCAGGGTGATTT
>CAKVNA010000081.1 GCA_934776915.1 uncultured Clostridia bacterium | reverse complement strand
CCACTGGCGTAAGCCCACCAGTTATTTTCATTGCTTCCTTTGGTGTGATAAATTCAAAATCGTTGCAACGCTCCAATTCCAAAATTCCAACATCAGACATGTCCCACTCTTTGTCGAAAATACAAGTGACAACAAATTTATTATCCAAACAAAAGAGTGTGTTATCTGCCTTGAAATAAAAAATGTTTTCGTTCATAACCTCTCCAAACAGTTATCTTTCCGCTTCCGGCTTAATTTCCTCGGGTTCGCCTAACATTACATAAACTCTCTCAATAATGTCGATTGGTGTTGCCCCTCCAGTTATCTCCATAGCCTCGTCTGAAGTAATGTGTTTCATCTTTTCACTTCTTTCTAATTCCAAATAACCTAGTTTAGAAAAGTCCCAGCCATTTTTATACATAAATGTAGTAAGATATCTGCTCTCCACGCAAAATAACCTATTGTTAACTTTAAAATATTCTATATAATCGTTCATAGGCTCCCCATTGTTATGTTTATCTTTCTGACTCATGCTCAGTTATTTCTGGGTCGTCAAAAACGGAGCAATATTCCTCAACGATATGGACTGGGGAAATTCCACCAGTTATTTCCATTGCGTCTGCTGGGCAAATGTCTTCATAACTATCCCGAAATGTCAACTCATACACCCCGAATTCTGACAACTTCCATTCATTGTTCCTAAACATAAAAGGAATTAAGTATGTGTTCTCCATACAAAACAAATTCCCGTCAACTAAAAAGTAAGAAATATTTTCGCTCATTTCACTCTCCTAGCCAGGTGAGGACTGGGGTGAAGGTGATTTCGAGATAGGTTCTGCCCGTCTCAAGGTCGGTGTGGGCGGTTGGGTCGGTGATTGGTGAATTTGTATAGATTTTGATATTGACAGTGTTAAAGGTGTCTTTTAGTGAGTTTATTGAAAAGGTTAGTCCGTTTTTGTATGTTGCGCCATTATGTATTGTTGTTCCAACAAAGCCAACAATAATGTCGTTTTCAATAATTTCACTTTGTATGGAGTAGTTTCCCACTTCTCGCAAGTCGTAAGTTGTGTTGTTGACTGTAACTTTCGCGTCTTCCTTTTCGCTTAGTCTGACTGTTGTGTTCGCAAATCTTGTGAAATACTCTTTTGCGGTGTTATGAAGTTTGGAAATGAGTTGGTCGCCGCTAATTACTGAACTTAGGTCTATTGTTGACGATGTTTCTTCAACCTCAATTGCGGACAAGTCCAAATTTCCAGCAAGATATTGTTGTCTGATAAGCGTTCTGATTGATGTTCCGTTTTGGATAGGTTTTCCGTTCTCATCATTTTTTATCATATAGCCTTCAAGGTTGTCATAATATGCTCCTGCATAAGAAAAGGTTTTGCCCCATGCTGGCTGATTTTGTGGAGTATTGTCACCACAACCAACAAGAAACATTGGAAGTGCAAGGCATAATGCAAGTGCTAGTGATAAAATAACTTTTTTAAATTTCATAATATCCCCCTTTGTGATAATTCGAGTATAACATATATTTATTAAATCTGAAAACAAAATTAGCCAAAATGGCTAGTAAAACCATTTTTTGCAATTCTACTGCTAGTAGAGTTCGAAAATTTTGGTTTTAAAAGTCACTTCGGCTAACATATTATTCTTGTGTCTCAACAATTCCCTGAACGCTAACTGACAAGTTCTCTCCATGAGAAACAACAAGATTTTGAGCATTTGTTGCATCTTTTATGTCGTCAGCGCACTCACGCAAGAATTCGTCATATGGTGACACAACTTCAAGGGTTGTAAGTTCTGTTTTAAGAGATATTTTGTTGTCTGTTTTGTATCCACGAACTTGTGACACAACACTGCACACTTCTTCGCCCTTGCGAATAAGGTCTTTGTCGGCAGAGATAGAAAGCTTTGCAAAAAGTGTGTTGTTTATTGACTCAACCTTCACTGTGTCTTTAAATGTGTTTTGATAGATTTCTTCTGTAACATGAGGGATATATATGCTAAACATTTTAAGCAGTTCAAGCATAACTTCATACATTGCATATTTTGCACTATTTTTGGACTGTTCGTCTGCGTTATAAAGTCGGACTTTGACAAGTTCAATGTAGTTGTCGCAGAAATTCCAAAAGAAATTTTCAAGTTCATTCATTGCAAGACCAATTTCATATTTCTCAAAATAGTCAAAAAATCTTGCTTGCATTTGTGAAAATTTTGAAATTATCCAGCGGTCAATAGGTTTAAGACTTGGCATTTCTTGTGGCTTATATCCTTCAAGGAACAGCCAAACAAATTTTGAAGCATTGTAAACTTTGTTGACAAGTTTTGCTCCTGTTTTAAGTTTGTCTTCATTAAAGAGCGAATCTCTGCCCAAACTGCCCGTTGTTGCCCAATAGCGGAATACATCTGCCGAGTGAGTTGCAATGACTGCTGCTGGGTCGGCTTTTGCATTGTTCTTGCTCTTTGAAATTTTTTCGCCATTGCCCGCCATAACAAATCCAGTAATCATAACATTTTCCCAAGGGATTGTGTTTGTGTGATAGTAATTTTTGACAATTGTGTAAAAATCCCAAGTTCTTATAATGTCATGAGCATTTGTTCTAAATGTCATTGGCAACATTTTTTTGCAGAAGCTGTCATCTTGCTTCCACTTTGTGTTGATAAGTGGGGTGACACTGCTTGTTGCCCATGTGTCCATAATATCTTTTTCTGGCTCAAAATTGTGTCCGCCACATTTTGGACATGGGTGAAGTGGGTTTGTTACAAGTGGGTTGACTGGAAGTTGACTTTCGTCTGCCACCACAATTTCGCCACAATCTTTGCAATACCACACTGGGAATGGCACACCAAAATATTTCTGACGAGAAATACACCAATCCATCATAAGATTTTCCACCCAATCGGTGTAACGAGATTTCATAAAACTTGGGTTCCACTTGATTTGGTCGCCAAGTTCAAGCCATCTTTGTTTGTTTTCAAGAGTTTTTATAAACCATTGTTTTTTAAGTTTTATTTCCATTTCGTTTTTGCAGCGTTCATGAACAAAAACTTGGTGGGTTAGAGGTTCTTGTTTAATAAGCAAGTCTTCTACACGCAAATCTTCAATAATCTGTGCTCTTGCCTCTTTTGTTTTCATGCCTTCATATTTGCCAGCAAGGGCGGTCATGCGGCCATAGTCATCAATGGCAACTTTTAGTTCAAGTTTATATTTTTTGAACCATTGAGTGTCTGTCTGGTCACCAAATGTGCAACACATAACAACCCCTGTTCCCTTGTCAAGTTCCACCTTGTCATCTGCCATAACTGGAACATAATAGTTGTATAGTGGCACACGAAGACGCTTGCCAACAAGATTTTTTCTCTTTTCATCTTTTGGGTTTACAAACACGCAGTCACAAGCACACAAAAATTCTGGGCGAGTGGTTGCAATTTCAACATACTCGTCACTATTTTCTATGTAGAACTTAAGATAATTGAAAGTTGTTTCTTTTTCTTCACTTTCCAGTTCGCTTTGTGCAATGGCTGTTTGACATTTTGTGCACCATAGTGCTGGTGCTTCGGCATAATACACCTTATTCTTTTTGTAGAGGTCAAGAAAGGACTCTTGACTTGTTCTTTGACATTCTGGACTTACTGTGTGATAAAACAAACTCCAGTCGGCGCTGTTGCCAACGGAAATAAAGAGTTTTTTGAAGTCTTCTTCATATTTATCCACAGTTTCCATGCACATTTTGCGGAATTCTTCACGAGAAACGCTGTAGGCCTTAAGTCCCTTTTCTTTTTCCACCAAAATTTCTGTTGGAAGTCCGTTGTCGTCAAAGCCCATTGGATAAAAGACATTGAAGCCTTGAAGTCTTTTGTATCTTGTAACAAATTCTGCTTGGCAATAACTAAAAATATGTCCAATGTGAATTTTCCCACTGACAGTTGGAGGAGGTGTGTCCACTGAAAACACAGGTTTGTTGCTTTGAGGGTCAAACTTGTAAGTTCCCTTTTCTTGCCAATAGTCTTGCCAATATTTTTCTCTTGTCTTAAAATCGTATTTCTTTTCTAACATTTTTCTATCCTTTTATCCACAATATATTCTCTTTTGTGCATTACTTTTCTAAAAAGTCCACCGCCACAGTGCCATATTTTCTGGTATCCTTAACCTTTTGAGCAAATTTACTTACACTTTCGGCACTTCTCTCGTGAACAATAACCCCGCTGTCACTTAACAAGTCAAACTTTAAGATTTTGCTTATTGCTATGTCTGCAAGGTCGCTGTCAAATGGTGGGTCAAGAAGGATAATATCAAACTTCTCTCCACTTTCTGAAAACTTTTTCAATGCGTCATAGAAGTCACAAGTTAAAGCATTGTAATTTTGCACATTCAGTTTGCCCAAGAACTTTTTTAATGTGTCAATGTTTGCCTTGTTGTTATCCACAAAGCAAACTTCCTTTGCCCCACGACTTATGCACTCAATTCCAAGCGCACCACTGCCACAAAACAAGTCCAAGCACTTTGCTCCTGCAATTCTAAATTGCAATATGTTAAATATGTTTTCTTTCACCCTATCCAAAGTAGGCTTTACAACCTCTTGCTTGGGCGAGGGGATAAC
>CAKVNA010000080.1 GCA_934776915.1 uncultured Clostridia bacterium | reverse complement strand
AATGGTAGTTTTGCCCGTTCCGGGTCCGCCTGTAATAACAGTCACTTGCCCCAAAACAGCTTCTCGCACAGCGTCTTTTTGTGTTTCGTGAAGTTTAATTTTGTTTATCCTTTCATATTCTGCAATCTCTTGCTCAACATCAACATTCTGCTCCACTTTTGACATACACTGCATGGTGAGTTTTGTTGCAATGCTACTTTCCATATAATAAAATTTTTTTAGGCACACGCAAGGCACATCTTTATGTTCAAAAACTTTTATAACACTTTCAATCTCAAGCCTTTCAATTTGACTTTCAAAAATTGGAGAAAGTGTTTGTATGTCAAGTCCCAAAAGGTCAACTTCTGCAGAAAACAGTTGTTCTTTTGGAATGTAAGTGTGTCCGTTTTTGTCCGAAAACTCTGACAACAAATGCAATATTCCCGCACGAATTCTAAAGTCAGAAGTCGCCTCAATTCCCATTTTAAAAGCAATTCTGTCTGCCGACAAAAAGCCAACACCCGTAATATCTTCCACCAAAACATAGGGGTTTTGCGACACAGTTTCTATAGTTTTATCCTTGTAAAAATTGAATATCTTAACGGAAAGATTTGTTGAAATATCATATTGTTGCAAAAAGATAACTGCATTTTGCATTTTCTTTATGTTGCCATAATTTTCTGCAATTTCATAAGCCTTTTTGGCACTTATTCCTCGCACTTCTTTAAGCCTTGTTGGAGCATATTCCAAAATACTTAATGTATCTGTGCCGAACTTTCTTACAATGGCTTCTGCGGTCACTGGCCCCACACCTTTTATAAGTCCACTTGCAAGATATTTTTTTATGCTTTCTGTGGTTTTTGGCTCAACTGTTTCAATTTTGACAAAAGCAAACTGCTCGCCAAACTTGCTATTCTGCACAAATTCGCCTTCAAGTTCCACATCTTCGCCAACATTTGCCGACACAGTTTTGCCCACGCATGTCAAAAGTCTGCCCTTGAAATCTATGTTCAAGACAGTGTATCCGTTCTCGGGGTTTTTGTATATGATATCTTCAACTGAGCCAGAAATTTTCATACTAAGCCTTTTAATTAGTCATCACAATCACAATCGTCATCACCACAATGGTCATGGCAATGTCCGTGACAGCAAGAACAATCGTGCGTGCAGTCATAATAGTCCTCATCGTCTGCCGTGGCATAAACATTTATGTCAAGATAGACAATTTTGTAATCTGGATATTGACTTATCAGTTCGTCATCTTCTGCCACATTTGGAAGTGACTTGCCAAAAACAACAAGTTCTTCCACCTCATCATCAAGCATATCTTGCAAATATTCAACGCAAGATTCCTCGTCTTCAATTCCTTCCACTTGGGCAAATTCAAACCCAGGAAGAAAGCCTTTATAAAGTGTCTTTCCGCCAGCCACATAACTTGTTACAAGAGCTGGAAAGCCTGCCACCATAATTGTGTGTTTTTTTAGGTCGTGATTATAGACAATGTCGCCATATTGTTCTTCTTTTTTTTCTTCTTTCATAATAATTTCCTTTTCAAAGCAACTTTTGTTTTGTAACTATGCTATTATATCAAACTTTTTTAAAAAACAAAAATAAAATAAGTCGCATAACAAAAAAGAACTGCAAGTTACAGTTCCTTTTGTGTTTTTAAAATATTATTCACCTCTGAATGGAAGAAGAGCCATGTTTCTTGCTCTTTTAACAGCCACTGTGATTTCTCTTTGGTGCATTGCACATGTACCTGTTTGGCGTCTTGGAACAATTTTGCCCTTTTCTGTTACAAATCTCTTAAGAGTTGCAACATCTTTGTAGTCAATAGCCTTGCTTCTGTCGGCACAAAACATGCAAACTTTTTTCTTGTTTACTCTCTTTGGTCTTTTAGCAATTTTTTCAACATTTTCTGCAACTTCCTTAACTGGTGTTGTTGGTTGTTCAGTCATTATATTATTCTCCTTTTAATAGGTTAATCTTCACTATCTGAGTCATCGTCATCATCATAATCGTCATCATCGTCATAGTCACAGCCACTGCAATTTGCACAGTCGTGGTCGCATGGTCCGAAGACTTCGTCATCAATATCAAACATAACATACCCCCTTATTAGAATGGTAAAGTATCGTCCTCAATTGGTTGAAGTTCAGCCGATTGGGTTTCAGTTTGTGAAGATGCTTCGTTTGAAGTTTTTGAACTTAAAAATTCAACTTCTTCAGCCACAACTTCTGTCACATATCTTTTTGAGCCGTCTTGTGCGTCATAACTTCTTGTTTGCAAACTTCCAACAATGCCTGCCTTGCTGCCTTTTTTAAGATATTTGTGGCAGTTGTCTGCTTGAACTCTCCAAACAACAATGTTAATAAATTCCGCATCTCTTTCGCCACTTTGTGCAAATCTCTTTGGCACAGCAAGTGTAAAACGGCAATAGTTAATTCCGCTGTTTGTGGTGGAAAGTTCTGGGTCTTTTGTCAAATTTCCAATCAAAATAACTTTGTTCATAATTTTCTCCTAAATTTTAACGCAAATTAGTCTTTGCAAACAATGATGTTTCTCAAAATGCTATCTGTGATGAGCATAAGTTTGCCCATAGAGATGCTTGTTTCTTTTGGGGATTCAAAGTTCATAAGGACATAAAATCCTTCTTTTTGGAACTTAATTGGGTATGCAAGAGTTCTTACACCCCATTTGTCAATCCCGCTTACAGTTCCGCCATTTTGTTCAACATAGCCTTTGAACTTTGCAATGACGCCTTCCCTTTCTTCTTCCGAAAGTTTTGGGGAAATAACATAAAGCACTTCGTATTTTGACATTTTCTTAACCTCCTTTGGACTTATTCGGCACAAGGCTACACGCCTTGGCAAGAGGAATAAATTTTGCTGACCAACATTCAAAATCACAAGACACACAACAAAAATACTATTGCCAGATAGTCTTTATTTTTGAAAATAATCTATCAATCAAAATCATTCGCACATACTATATCAAACTTCTCACAAAAAATCAAGAGTTTTTTGAGAAAATATACTAATATTTTATTCTAAAATAATCTAGCCACTTTTTGAAAACATCTTGACAGAAAAGGCAAGTGTCAAGCAAGTATCCTCTTTCTTCTTTCCACTCTTTAAGTCCACGATAATAAAACATTTTCCTTTGGTCGTCAATGATAAATGGCACAATGCCGTTTTTTAAACATTCCTTAAACATAACAAGCCTGCCCACTCTGCCGTTGCCGTCTTGAAATGGGTGGATTGCTTCAAATCTTTCGTGAAAGTCCAAGATGTCTTCCAAAGTAATATTCTTTTTTGAATTATACTCTGCCAAAAGTGATGACATCTCTTTTGCCACATTTTCTGGCAAGCAAGTGGCATTCCCGCCCACTTGGTTTGGAAGTTTTTTATACTCTCCCACGCCAAACCATTCTTGCCTGCTGTCCTTTGTGCCATTTTTCAGCATAAAGTGAAGAGTTTTTATCATATCTTCCGTCAAAGGTTCTTCAGCTTTTTCAATGATGTAATCAACACACCTAAAATGATTTGCCGTTTCCACCACATCATCGACATTCACCGTTCCATTTTCCACGCCTAAGGTGTTGGTTTCAAAAATATATCGTGTTTGGTCGTGAGTAAGCGTACTACCCTCAATGTGGTTTGAATTGTAAGTCAATTCTACTTGCACCTTGTGATAAATTCCACCACTTATCTTGCCCGACATTTCCCTTTTCAAAACTTCAAGCAAATTTTCCTTATTTTTCATAATTCTCTCCACTAAAATTTTCTACATAAATTATACCCCATTCCCACATTTCTTGTCAACTTTTAGGCAGACAAAAAAACTCCCCCGAAAGGAAGTTTTGAATTTTGAAAGCTAGAAAACAACCAGTGCGGGGTAAAAGACCTCGTTTACTGTTGTCCCCGGCTCCACACTAAGATAAATGTAGCCCGATTCCACATTGCCATAGATATATCTTGCCCTATAGGTTTTATCCTGGCTTTGCCATAGTCTTAAAGAATTTACATAATATGTCGTCCCATCAGTCATCGTTAGTCTGCAACCATTAAAAATTGAAATAGAATCAACGAAAAACATATAACTCATGTCCGAACTTATAATATTCTCAATATAAATCAACTGACTATCAGCATAATGTTGTCCCGCAGTTCCCTCTGCTTTTATTCCGCCGTCAGATTGATATATGTAAGTCACCCCTTGGTTTTCATAAGTGGAATTTCCACCCAAAAAGTCCTTATTGTTGACCAAGTTTTCTCCCCAAACGGCAGTCAAAGTTTCATCTTCTGCAACACTTTTAATTGTATCTGAACTTATAAAATATGGCTCAAAACCTTTCCTATCCCCCGCTTCAAGCATGGGGTATATTTGTTTATTGTCAATAGTAACACCAGGATCTGTAATTATGCAACAATACATATAGTCTTCTTCACCGGTGGCAGTATAAGTTCCTGTGTATATTTGAGTATCTGGCGAAACAGTGGGTGTTTGTTTTGATGGCTTTATGACAAAATTACACTCAAATAGTGGCTCATCCTTATTTAAATAAAAAAAATAGGTAACTCCCTTTTTGAGTTTTCCTGTTAGTTCA
>CAKVNA010000079.1 GCA_934776915.1 uncultured Clostridia bacterium | reverse complement strand
GTATAGCATGGGAGATGATGAAATATGAAAGAATATAAGACTATAAAAGAAATTGTCGGCCCTCTTATGCTTGTTGATGGTGTTGAAGGGGCAAAATATGATGAACTGGTGGAAATTGTATCAAATGACACCACAAGGCTAGGGAAAGTTCTGCAAGTGGAAAATGACAAGGCAGTTGTGCAACTGTTTGAAAGTTCACAAGGACTTTCAATATCCAAAAGCAAAGTTAGATTTCTGGGGCATGGGCTTAGACTTAATGTTTCGGAAGATATGCTAGGGCGTATTTTTGACGGATTGGGCAGACCTCGTGATGGGGGGACAGAAATTATCCCACAAAAACAAATTGACATAAATGGCGAGCCAATAAATCCAACTGCAAGGGATTATCCAAATGAATTTATCCAAACGGGAATTTCGGCAATAGACGGACTTAACACTCTTGTCCGTGGGCAAAAGTTGCCAGTGTTTTCTATGAGCGGACTAAGTCATGCAAGTTTATCAGCACAAATTGCCAGCCAAGCCAAAGTTCTTGGAAAGCAAGACAAGTTTGCCGTTGTGTTTTGTGCAATGGGAATAACTTATGAGGAGTCTGAATTCTTTAGAAAAAGTTTCTGCGACAGCGGAGCCATTGAGCGAACTGTTATGTTTGTAAACTATGCCAACGAGCCTGCCATTGAACGAATTGCAACACCAAGAATGGCACTTAGTTGTGCGGAATATCTTGCCTTTGACCTTGGAATGCATGTGCTTTGCATTTTGACCGACATGACAAACTACGCAGAAGCCTTGCGTGAACTTGCTTCCGCCAAAAAGGAAGTGCCGGGAAGACGGGGATATCCCGGATATATGTATTCTGACTTCGCTTCACTTTTTGAAAGAGCCGGCAGAATAAAAGACAAAAAAGGCTCAATAACTCAAATTCCAATTTTAACAATGCCAGAAGATGACAAAACTCACCCAATTCCTGACCTAACGGGATATATAACAGAAGGACAAATTATTCTTTCTCGTGAACTTCAAAATAAGGGAATTTTGCCACCGATAGATGTGCTTCCAAGCCTTTCAAGATTGAAAGACAAAGGCATTGGAGCGGGCAAAACCCGTGAAGACCACAGCGACCTTGCAAATCAACTTTTTTCAAGTTATGCAAAGGGGAAGGAAGCCAAAGAATTGGCAACAGTGCTTGGCGAGGGGGCTTTAAGCGAAACGGACAAAATTTATGCGCAGTTTGCAACACAGTTTGAAAAAGAGTTTGTGTCACAACGCAGTGACGAAAATAGAACCATTGAACAAACGCTAGATTTGGGTTGGAAACTGCTTAAAATTTTGCCAGAAGAAGAACTTAAACGAATTAAACCAGAATATATCAAAAAATACCTTCCAAAAAACTAAAAAAAGGAGAATGTTTTGAATGGCGAGAATGAATGTTAATCCCACTCGAATACAACTAAAAACGCTTAAATCTAGACTTGTTGTTGCAAAGCGTGGGCATAAAATGCTGAAAGACAAATGTGACGAACTTATTAAGAAATATACTTCGCTCGTCAAACAAAATTATTCTTTAAGAAAACAAGTCGAGGGCAAATTAAGACTTATTTTATCAAATTTCTGCTATGCAAAGTCATATTTGTCAAACACGGATACAATGCGTCACTTTATGTTGCCGGTGAACAATATTTCGGCAGATTATGGGACTCGTTCACTTATGAACATATCTGTGCCAAGCATTTCCGTTGCAGCAAAAGAGAATGTATCAAATTCATATTCAATCGTTGATAGCAATTCACTTTTTGACAAGCCAACGCAAATGCTGTATGAAGTTATGCCAGATGTTTTGCGGCTGGCAGAAATAGAAAAGACTTGTCAAATTTTGAGTTTTGAAATTGAACACACAAAAAGACGAGTGAACGCCCTTGAGTTTGTTATGATCCCACAACTTGAGGAAACGATAAAATATATATCAATGAAAATTGATGAACAAGAAAGAACAAGCAAAATAAGGCTGCTAAAAGTTAAGTCAATGATAAAATGAAATTTAAAAAGAGGAAAACTATGCAAAAGAACAAACATAAGTTGTTATACACAATTTTGGGCGTCATGTTGTCCATTTCTTGTTTGCTGTGCGGTGTTACGCTTACAAGAAGAACTGAAGTATATGCTCAAAATCAAGTTGTGTCCGGTGAGGCTGACAGTTTGCCAGTGTCTTATTCTTTGTTTGACATTGAGGATATTGATGTCGTGCAGAGCGAACATTTGCCATACAGAGTGGGCAATCAACGAGGGGCGGGAATTTGCTGGGCTTTTGGAACACTAACCGCTTTTGAAACAACTTTGAGAATGACAAATGTTATAGACAGAAACCTTGAGTTAAATTTTTCTGAAGCAGATGTCGCATATTATGCTTATGTTGAGGCACGCTCAATGACAAATGTTGGCGGCGGGGCGTTTGAATTTGCATATGAATATCTAACCAGAGGCAAGGGTGTTGCAAAAGAGCAAGATTGGGAGGCAAGCAACGAAAAGAATTGGGCAAGCAACTCCACCCTCACACAATTTTATGGCAGCCAAATTGAAACAAATACAAGAACTTATCTTCCATATGAAGCCAAGGAATGTATAAATTTTCCTTCAAGAGCAGCACTAAAATTTAATAACAATGCAGACAACATTGACGAAGAAACAACAAATCAAAATGTTCTTGAACTCAGAAATCGTATTAAAAAACATATTACAACTTATGGGGCAGTTGCTGCTTCAATTTATATGAACACTGGTGCATATTATGACAATGTTAAAAATACATTTTTCAACAATGGCACCACATCAACCAATCACTTAATAACCATAGTTGGCTGGGACGACAACATTGAAGATAATCAAGGGAACATCGGGGCATATATCTGTCAAAACTCCTATGGCACAGGCTTTGGCAAAGGCGGATTTTTCTATGTTATGTATAACGATAACACCATTGAAAACAATGTTTCTGGGTTTGTCCGTGTTGGCAAAATGGAAAATGAAGATGGCATAATTGTCTATGACAAAATGGATGTTGAAGGGGCTGTTAATAAAAACCAGTTCTGTGTGTTTTCAGGCACAAATTATTCAATAAGTTTTATCGAAACACAAACAAAAAGCATTTTTGCAAATGTTTTTGAGAGGGAAATTTATGAAAACCAATATGTTTCCAAAATAAAAGTGCCAGCAGTTAGCACTGTTATGGGGAGATACAATTCGGACAAACAACTTGTGTATTACAGAACGAACAACCCAGCAAGCAACTTTAATATTTACATTGCAAGTGGAATATCAAAAAGCGACCTAAATTCGCTATCTGCAACCTTGGCAAGCAAATTTGCACAAAGCACAAAAGTGAAAAATTCCAATGTATCAGAGGATAAGGAATATCAATTTACTTCACAACAAACGGGCTTTTATTACATTGACCTAAATGACGAAATTGAACTGACTGGTGACTATTTTGCAGTCTTTATGCAAGTTGACAAGGGTTCGAGCATATTTGCGGGCGACAACTCAAAAAATATATCCTACCCAACATATACCACCACAAACGCCAGTGGCACAAGCGGTTGGGGCGAATATAGACTTGGTGCTGGATCATCAAGTGAATATGTTTCAGTTCTTCCAATGGTTGTTGAAAGCAAGATTAAGGGCGAGATAGATTTTTCTGTTGAAAATAAAAACATAATTGCCGAATATGACGGCAAGGCTCACAACCCAGTTGTTTCTGTCCAAACTCCAACGGGTGCAAATGTTATGTATAGCGTTGACGGAGGAGAGTTTGTAAGCGATATAAACTTGGTTGATGTCAAGTGGGGGCTGGACTCAAACGGTAAGGAAGTCGCCGTTCCTTACACCATTGTTGTAAAAGTTTCTGCAAAATTTTATGAACCAAAAACCATGACTTGCCATGTGCAAATAAACCCAAAAACTTTGACCATAACGCCAACTGAAAGAACGATAACATATGGCGATGCGGACAATCAGACCTTAACATTTTCCTCTGAAGGGCTTGTAAATGGTGAGGATTTATATTACACAGGCAGACTTCAAAGACAACCAGGGACGAATGTCGGGCAATATGCGATAACAATGGGTGATTTTAAACTTGCAAAAAGAGATACTTTTAACCCTTCAAACTACACCCTCGTTTTTGACGAAACAAAAATGTTTACAATCGAGCCAAAAACTTTAAGCGTGAGTGTAGGAACTAATCGCAAATACTATGGTGAAAGTGACCCAGAATTAACTTATAAAATCACCGGCGAAGTAAATGGCGAAGTGCCAAAAGGCGAATTCCATTTTGAGCGTCCAACAGGAGAAAATGTAGGGAATTATCGTTATTCTCTAATGTCCAACTCGAAACTTATCGACAACCCAGACACAGGCTTTTATGCAAGCAATTACACCTTTAAAATAACCTCAGGTTCCATTCTTAGAATAAATAAAAGAGTTGTTACTTTGAAATTTGACAAACAACTTTCAAAAACCGTTGGCGAAGCAGACCCAGAGTTTTTGTTTACTCTTGAAAATGTTCTTTTGGGCGAGGAAGCAAAATACACCGGCAC
>CAKVNA010000078.1 GCA_934776915.1 uncultured Clostridia bacterium | reverse complement strand
CCTTTATACAGGCAGAGTGTTGCAACTGGCTGAAGGTGCAAGAAAGGCAGGTTTGGAATTCTAATGGAGGAAAATATGGAAAACGAAGTTCTACAAGAAAATGCTGTTGAAGAAAAAGTTGAACAAACAGCACAAGAAGAAGTTGTTGCAAAAAAACCTGCAAAAGTTGAGAAATCAACTGTAAAAGTTGACAATCCTCAAGACCGCAAACAAGGCAACAAGAAATTTGACAAGAAAAAACAAGAAAAAGTTGCTCCAAAGAAGGAAGACAGCGAATTTGACAAGAAACTTGTTGAAGTTAGGCGTGTTGCTAAGGTTGTTAAAGGCGGAAGAACACTTAGATTTAGTGCACTTGTAGTTGTTGGAAATAAAAATGGTCTTGTTGGTGTTGGCATTGGCAAGGCAAACGAAGTTCCAGAAGCAGTTGAAAAAGCTACTGCCGCTGCAAAAAAGAATTTGATTTCTGTGCCTATCGTTGGAACAACAATTCCACACAATGTTATCGGGAAATTTGGTTCATCAAATGTTCACATGTTCCCAGCACCTCAAGGAACTGGTGTTATAGCCGGCGGAAGTGCTAGAGCAGTGGTTGAACTTGCTGGAATTAAAGATATCGTTACAAAGGCTCATGGCTCAAACAACAAAATCAACGGAGTTAAAGCCACTCTTGAAGGCTTGAAACTTCTTAGAACACGTGAAGAAATTGCCGCACTTCGTGGCAAATCACCAGAAGAAATTTAATGCTAGGGAGAAGAGAAAATGGAAAAGAAAACCACAAAGAAAGCAAAAAACATGGGACAACTTAAAGTTACTTATGTTAGAAGTGTCATTGGGTTTGACAAACGCCAAGCCAAAATCTTGGAAGCATTGGGGCTTACAAAACTCGGCACAACAAAAATTTTCCCTAACAACGATTGCATAAAGGGAAGCCTTTTCAAAGTCAAACACTTGGTTAAGGTTGAAGAAATAGACTAAATTTCAAAAAATTTCGTGAAAGGAGAAAGTTAAATGAACATTCAATCATTGAAACCTGCTGAAAATTCAAGATTTTCAAAGAAAAGACTTGGACGTGGCATTGGAAGTGGCATTGGCAAAACAAGTGGCAAAGGTCACAAAGGACAAAATGCCAGAAGCGGGGGCGGTGTTCGTGTTGGATTTGAAGGCGGTCAAATGCCTCTTATCAGAAAATTGCCAAGACGTGGCTTTACAAATGCAGACTTCAAGAAAGTTTATACAGTTGTGAATGTTTCCGACCTTAACAGATTTGACGAAAACTCTGTTGTTGACGCTAACGCTATTGTTGAAAAAGGAATTGTTTCTAAAATAGAAAAATATGGCGTCAAAGTTCTTGGAAATGGCAAACTTGAAAAAGCTTTGACAGTTAAAGCAAACAAATTTTCAGAAACCGCAAAGAAGAAAATTCAGGATGCGCAAGGCAAATTTGAGGAGGTCTAATGTTTAAGAACCTTAAAGAAGCATTTAAAATTAAAGATGTAAGAAAAAAAATCATATTCACTTTACTTTTGTTGCTTGTTTATAGGATTGGTTGCTGGTTGCCAACCCCTGGCATTAAGCTTGACACATTTAAATCAGCAATAACATCAGGCGGTGACTTTTTGAATATCATAAGCGCCGTAAGTGGTGGAGCACTTGCCAGTGGGGCAGTGCTAGCATTGGGTGTTGTGCCTTATATCAATGCTTCCATTATTATCCAACTTTTGACAGTTGCTATTCCTTCACTTGAAAGACTTTCAAAACAAGGTGAAGACGGAAGAAAAAAGATTTCAGCATACACCAGAATTTGTGCTTTGATTTTGGCAATTATCCAAAGTGTTGGCATAGTTGTTAGCTTTGGCGCAAACAGTTTGGACAGTGCAGTGTTCTTTGGCTCAACTTGGGCAACTGGTGCTCTTGTTGTGTGCATTTTGACCGCAGGCTCTATGTTCACTGTTTGGCTTGGCGAAAAAATCACCGCACTTGGAATTGGAAACGGATTGTCACTCTTGATTTTCGTTGGTTTGCTTTCCTCTGCTGGACAAGCAATCTTCAACAGCATTGCTGGCATTTCAAGTTCCAATCTTGAAAATATTTGGACATTGCTTATATTCTTCGCTTTGCTCGTTCTTATCTTTGGCTTTATTGTCTGGATTGACAGTGCAGAAAGAAGAATTCCTGTTCAATATGCAAAGCAAATGAAAGGCAGAAAGATGTATGGTGGACAAAACACCAACATTCCTATCAAAATAAACGCCTCAGGCGTTATGCCAATTATCTTTGCAACAGCACTTATAAGCTTCCCACAACTTGTTATGAGCATCTTCTGGTATAGCACAGAAGAAGGCAGTGCATATATGTGGTATGCAAAGAATATGGGCGCTGGCACATGGCCATATACAATTTTGGTCGCAATTCTTATCTTGTTGTTCTCTTATTTCTATTCACAAATCAGCTTTAACCCAGAGGATGTTTCAAGACAAATTCAACAAAACGGCGGCTTTATTCCAGGTTATAGACCAGGCAAAACAACCGCTGACTACCTCAAAAAAGTTTCAAACAGACTTACTCTTTGGGGTGCAATATTCTTGGGACTTGTTGCCCTTGTGCCAAGTTTTATCTTCACATTTATCGGTTCATCTGGCTCTCTTGTAAACGCATTCAGTGCAACAGGACTTTTGATTGTTGTTTCAGTTGCACTTGAACTTGACAAACAACTTGAAGCTCAACTGCTTATGAGAAATTACAAAGGCTTTTTGAAGTAAGATAATCTTTCAATTTTGAAAAGGGGTGAAAATGAAAATTGTGCTTTTAGGACCTCCCGGAAGTGGGAAGGGAACTCAAGCAGAACTTATTTGCAACAAATACAACATTCCTCATATCTCCACTGGTGATATTTTCAGACAGAATATCCGAGAAAAAACTCCACTGGGTGCGAGCATTGAGGAATGTATTGCAAAAGGTGAACTTGTGCCAGACGAAATTACAAATCTTGTTGTGAAAGATAGGCTTTCAAAACCTGATTGCAAAAACGGGTTTGTGCTAGACGGCTTTCCAAGAAATCTTGACCAATCAAAATTTCTTGACAGCGTGACAAACATTGACAAAGCAATTATGATTGACCTAGAAGATGAGGAAATTATAAGACGACTTTCCACAAGAAGAATGTGTAGGAAATGTGGAAATCCTACAAACATTGATTGGCTTGTTGACGGCAAATGCGAAAAATGCGGTGGTGAAGTCTTTATAAGACAAGACGATATGCCAGAAACAATTAAAAACAGACTTGAAAAACAAAAACTTCCACAAAATGTTATAGATTTCTATCAAAGCAAGAATGTTTTTGAAAAAGTTAGTTCACTTGGTGGAAAAGAAGAAACTTTTGAGCATGTGGATAAAATTCTTGCTAGTTTGAAAAGACAGGCGAAAAATGATAAAAATTAAAACGGACAAAGAAATTGAACTTATGCGTAAGGCGGGCGAGATTACAAGGAATACACTTCTTGAAGTGGAAAAGTATGTAAAACCTGGCGTTACAACAAAATTTCTTGACAAAATCGCTTATGATTTTATCAAAAAGAACAATGCAACTCCTTCATTTTTGCACTATGGCGGATTTCCTGCAACCATTTGTGCGTCAAAAAATGATGTAGTTGTGCATGGCTTCCCAGATGATGAGCCACTTGAAGAAGGCGACATAATATCAGTTGATGTTGGTGCTTGTTACAAGGGGTATCATGGGGATAGTGCAAGAACTTTCCCAGTGGGGAAGATTAGTGCTGAAAAACAAAAACTCATTGATGTTACAAAGCAAAGCTTCTTTGAAGGCATCAAGGGGATAAAGGCAGGAAATACAGTGGGCGACATTTCGTCACAAGTCCAAAATTATGTTGAAAAATATGGATTTGGAGTTGTGAGAGAGATGGTTGGTCATGGAGTGGGGAGAAATCTTCATGAGGACCCAAGTGTTCCAAATTATGGCTATGCAGGGCTAGGACCAAAACTCAAAAAGAATATGGTCATTGCAATAGAACCTATGGTCAATATGGGAACATATGAAGTTGACATTCATGGCTGGACATGCAAAACTAGTGATGGATTACCTTCAGCTCACTACGAAAACACCGTCCTTATAACAGACACTGGAGTTGAAATTTTGACTTGAGAAGGAGAGTATTGTGTTGAAAATTGGCAGTGTTGTTGTGTCCAAGAAGGGACACGACTTGGGAAAAGTGTATGTTGTCATTGACCTCTGTGGCGACTTTGCCCTTGTTGCAGACGGCAGGACAAGAAAAATCTCAAACCCTAAGAAAAAACGACTTAAACATCTTAAAGATACATTCGTGTGTTACGAAGGGCAAAAAGATAAATTTCAAGATTTTGAAATAACAACTTTTTTAAAGAACATGTCAAAATGCACAAAAATTTAACTTTTCTATTGCAAAAAAGGAGAAATTATGCCAAAATCAGATTGTTTGGAAACGGAAGGAATTGTCACTGAAGTGTTGCCAAATGCAACATTTAAGGTGAAACTTCAAAACGGGCATGTCATCACTTGCTACATTTCCGGAAAACTTAGGATGAATTTTATTAAAATCCTTGAAGGAGATTCCGTTAAGGTGGAAATGAGCCCTTACGACTTGACAAAGGGCAGAATCACTTGGAGAAGCAAGTCAAACT
>CAKVNA010000077.1 GCA_934776915.1 uncultured Clostridia bacterium | reverse complement strand
GTGTAAGATTGTATAGACCTTTTGTTTCCTCAAAATTTGTGGAGGCTCTTCCTAAAACTACCAAGCGAATTGCAGTTCTTGACAGGACAAAGGAAAACGGCTCTGACGGTGAGCCATTGTATAAAGATGTTGCTTCTGCTTTGTATGAATATGGTTGCAAGGCAAAGGTTGTCCACGGCAGATATGGGCTTGGTGGAAAGGACTTTACACCTGCTATGGCAAAAAGTGTTTTTGATAATTTGCAAGGTGATATGAAAAATGACTTTACTGTGGGAATTGTAGATGATGTCCTAAATTCTTCCCTTCCATATGACAAGTCTTTCCATATTGGTGATGATAATTATTCTTGCAAATTCTTTGGACTAGGAAGTGACGGCACAGTTAGTGCAAACAAAAATTCAATAAAAATAATTGGCTCAAACACCGACCTTTTCGCCCAAGGATATTTTGAGTATGACTCCAAAAAATCGGGCAGTGCGACAATTTCTCATTTGCGATTTGGCAAAAATCATACAAATCAACCCTATCTTGTTACAAATGCAAATTTTGTTGCCTGTCATAATATAAGTTTTGTTGGGAAATATGATATGGCAAGCGACCTAAAGCAAAATGGTGTATTCTTGCTCAATTCGCCATATGGCACAGAAAACTTGGACAAAATCCTGCCACAAGAATTTTTTGAAACCTTGAAAGCAAAAAAAGCAAAACTTTATGTTATAAATGCCAACGAAGTGTCGGAAAAAGCAGGTCTTGGAAAACGAATAAATGTAGTTATGCAAGCATGCTTTTTTAAACTTACAAATATCATTCCATATGACACTGTGGAGAATTTGCTTATTGACGCTTCTGCAAAAACATATGCAAAAAAAGGTCAAGCGATTGTTGATGCCAACATTCGTGCCATAAAAAACGCAACAGCAAATTTGAAAGAATATGACCTATCAAAGTATGTTGCACACAAGGAAGAAAAGCCACAAGAAGAAAACCTTGACGCATATGACAAAGATTTTATAAAGATTATTGAACACAAGCATGGTGATGACTTGCCAGTGTCAAAATTTTCACCACGAGGATATGTGCCAACAAACACTTCCCGCCTTGAAAAGCGTGGAATTTCTATTACAAGTCCAAGGTGGATAAAACAGAACTGCATTCAATGCAATATGTGTTCTGCCGTTTGCCCACACAGTGCAATAAGACCAGTTCTTGTGTCAGACGACAAGTTGTCCTCTGCCCCAGAAAGTTTTGAAACAACAAAAGCACTTGGCGTAAATGGTTGCAATTTTAGAGTTCAAATTGATGTGGCAAACTGCACAGGGTGTGAAAATTGTGTTAAGGTTTGTCCAGCAAAAAACAAAGCTCTTGAAATGATGTCCAGTGTTGACCTTGAAGAAGCAGAAAGAGAAAATGTGGAATATGCAAGCAAGATTGAAAATCCAAAAACAATTTTTAAAACAAACACATTAAAAGGTAGTCAATTTGAAAAGCCATATTTTGAATTCTCTGGTGCTTGTGCGGGCTGTGGTGAAACACCATACATTAAGCTTGCAAGTCAACTCTTTGGCAAAAGAATGATAATTGCAAACGCAACAGGTTGTAGCAGTATATATTCGGGCAGTGCCCCAACTTCCCCATTTGCAAAGAACAGTTTGGGACATGGTCCAGCATGGGCAAGCAGTTTGTTTGAGGACAATGCAGAATTTGGCTTTGGCATGGCTCTGGCAAAGAAAAACGCAAGAATTGCCCTAAAAAATGATGTTATAAAATATCTTCCTAATTGCAAAAACGAAAAGCTTGCCAGTCTTTTAACTTCATGGCTGGAAAACATTGATGATGGCGAAAAGTCTTATGACATATCAAACGAGATTTTATCCAGCGGGCTTTTGAAAGGCACTCCACTTGAAAAACACAAAAATTCTTTTGTGAAAGAAAGTGTGTGGATAATTGGTGGTGACGGCTGGGCATATGACATTGGTTTTGGTGGATTGGATCAAGTTTTGGCAAGTGGCGAAAATGTTAATATTTTGGTGCTTGACACAGAGGTTTATTCCAACACTGGTGGACAAATGTCAAAGGCAACCCCTCTTTCTGCCACAGCAAAGTTTGCTTCAAGCGGAAAGAGGACTCCAAAGAAAGACCTTGGAATGATTGCCATGACATACAAAAATGTTTATGTTGCACAAATTGGGCTTGGAGCCAATATGAATCAAGCAGTGCAAGCAATGGCAGAGGCAGAAAGTTACAATGGCCCAAGTTTGATAATTGCCTATGCCCCATGTATCAATCATGGAATAAATATGTCGGGTGCGCAAGATGAAATTAAAAAGGCGGTTGCAAGTGGATACTGGAATTTGTTTAGATATGACCCAAGGCTTCTTCATGACGGCAAAAATCCTTTCCGACTTGACTCTCCTGCTCCAAGCATGAACTATGAAGACTTTTTAAAGGGTGAAGCAAGATACACTGCTCTTGAAAGACTTTCGCCACAACTTGCAGAGAAACTCTTTGAAGAAAGTAAGAAGTGTGCAATGGAAAGGTATGAAATGTATAAACGACTTGCCTCTCAAACTGAATAAAATTGAAAAAGGAGATACTATAAAAAGTATCCCTTTTTTTATGAAATTTTATTTGTTATAACTCCACCAATTTTTATATTATTTGTTATAACTCCACCAGTTGAATTTATGTTTCTTTCTTCTTACAAAAATTCCCACCACAGTTCCAATTATTGAAAGTCCTGCCACAACACCCAAAACTATATAAAGAATTTTGCGATTGCTAACAATCTTTACATTTATTGTTGTGTCTTCTGTTATGTCGTCAAGTGGCACATCAAACTCAAAGTATTCCATAAACTTAAGTTCATAAATTTCGTTTAATTTATCTGTGGAGCAAATCGTGCCATATGTAACATCTTCTGTGACCGTTTGCCCGTCTTCAAATTTAAAGGTGACTTTGTAAACATCTGGGGTGTAAATTGCATGGATAATTTTATCCGACTGAATGTTTTTGATTGTTGGCTCGTCCCAAACTGGTGGGGTTTGAGTGTAATGCTCTTTTCCTGGAATTTCTGGGATAAGTTCCTCTGGCATATCCAAGCCATGTTGAAGTTCCCTTGTAGTGAAACGCTTGTTGCCAACTATGTATTCTATTTTATAAACATTCATATTAACATTTTGAACTTCCACCTCAAAGCTATCTCTAACATAAACGGAATATTGAAGATAAGTTATTTGGTCGTCGCCCGGATTTAGCCCCGCACTGCTATAGGAGTCTTGCAAATAATACACTTGCTCCCTATCGCCGTCTGCCCAGTTGATATAGACTTTAAGGTCAAATCTTGCTTTGCTGTATCCACTTTGAAGAACAACATAGAAAGTTCTGTTTGTTCCATATTCTGCATTGCCGCTTCCTTGAATTGCAAATTTCTCGTTCTCCGCTGGAGGAGTTATTGTGCAGTTTTCACCTCTCCATTTTGCATAAAGTATCAAGTTTTCTGCAGTGCCTTGCTCAATTTTTTCAATCGCAGTTCCAATAAATGAGGAATTGTCATACCAGCCTTTGAAAATATATCTATTTTTGGTTGGGGTTGGAAGATAAAAGGTTCCCGTTGTGACATCAAATGTTGTTCTATATTCTGCTGGCATTTCACCACTTGCAGAATTGTAAGTTATGGTGTATGTGTTAAGTTTATATCCGCCGACAAAGGTTACATCGCTTGTCACTGCATAAGCTGAAATGTCAACAGTTTCACTTCCTATTTGCCAGCCTACAAAGGTGTAGCCAGCGACATTTGTGTTGATTGTTGGCGTTTCAATTTTTTCAAATTGCATAACTTGCTGAGTTTCCATTTGATTGAGATATTTAAAGGTGATAGTGCAAGTTCTGTAAGTTATTGTATAAGTGCCATTTGTTGCGTTTACTATATAATTTGGGTTCTTGGAGCGAGCAGAAATTGTGTAGCCCGTGCTATTTTTGCGAGTGGTGTTTGAAATTGGCTTGCCGTTTGCGTCATTGCAAATAAATTCAATAACACTCTTAACATTGTCGCTTGAAGCAAAGTTATTCTCTGTTCCGTCCAAAAATTCATATTGGAAATTCAAGTCTAACTCACCATAAACAGCCGTCATATCAAGAAGTTTTATATTGATAATTGCTTCAAAAATTATAAACGAACCGTCTATTTCGTCCAGAATTTTGTAGTTTTTTGTCCACTCGTCTGTCAAAGTGACAGAACCTATTGTAAATTTGTAAAGCCCAACGCTTTCGCCCGGTTTTCTTGACATTTTGCCAAGATATGTCACATTGTCGCCTTCAACAACGCCACTTAGAACAAATGGGAATTCTGGGTCAGTTTTGCCATAATTTTTGCTTATATTTTCCGCTGGAACAATTTTCAATTCCCTTCTTAAAACCAAAAATTTTACTTCGCCACTTAGTTCAATCTGATAATCATTCTTTTGGAAACTGTCCGAATCTGCAAGTTGCAAAGTGCCAAACAAAATGTCATATGTTCCAACATCACTACCTTCCGCTTTTGCAAGTTTGCCTTCAAAGTTTGGTGTTTCGCCAGACAAATTGCCAGAATAAGTGAAATTGATTGTGTAATCTTTGTCGCCATATGCCATGCCTTGTCCACTCTTTGGAGTTACATACAATGTCGCTGGCAAAATTTCAATATAGACT
>CAKVNA010000076.1 GCA_934776915.1 uncultured Clostridia bacterium | reverse complement strand
AATCAAAGGAAATAAAAGCCAAAAGTATTTAGATGGACACTTACAAAAGCACAATGTTGAGGAAGAAAATCGCAAAAAAATGCTTGATGATGAATTTATTAAACACATCAAAAAGACTTTTGATGACGCAAGAGAGAATGCTCCATCATTAGTTTTATTAGATGATTTTGATAAGTTTGCAAACGAAGACAAGGATTACAAAAACGCAGAAGAATATGTAACAATTCAATCGTGTATTGATGATATTAAATCTTCTGAAGTTTTTGTAATTGCAACCGCAAATGATTTGCGTTTAGTTCCTGATTCTTTAATAAGAGCTGGAAGGTTTGATATAAATTATTTTGCGTGCAAAACAAATGGTTATGCTTTCCACAAGCCATGAAGATTGCAATAGGCAAACACATTTTCCACTTTTTCATCTTTGTCTATGCAAAAAGTAAGGGTTGGGGCATTGTTTGGGGAAAGTCTTTTGAATTGGTTGCCCTTGTTTGTTTGAAGTTTTACCCAGTTAATATAATGCTCCTCGGTCATTGGGTGTGCAATTTCTCCAATGTTAACAGTTACCTTTCCGCATCTAACGGAATAGGCTGGCAAATGTTTTTCTTTTGCCCCGTCCGTTGTGTTCGGAGTAAGAAACTCCATTTTTTCGCCACAGCAAACAACAGGAACTCCACTGTCATTAACTTTAACAATAATATTTCCACAATGTTTGCAATAATAAAATTCTTGTTCCATATTCCTCTCCTTTGTAATTTTGATGTGAAGAAATATTCTTCAAGAGATTATAACATAACAACAAAAAATTTTAAAATACTTTTTTCAAGTTTATATTTTTTTGAAAATAAAGAATTATGTTTAGTTTTTGCAATGATAAAGCCTATTGTTTTAAATTTGTCCAGAAAAAGTATCATCTAGGTTTCAATTTTTGAAGATAAAAAAGGAACACTACAATTTTGCAATGTTCCAATTTTTATTAGTTTTAAAATTGATAGTCTTTATTTTTTCTTTTTAAAAATACTCTTTATGCCATGAACTAGGTCGGCAAAGGTTTTCTTCTTGATTGCAAAATGATATATTGCAAATGCTCCAATGACTGTTACAAAAGTGGAGCAAGCAACAACAGTAGCCATTTGACCAGAGGAAAGAGTGTTTGTGGTGGCGGAAATATTGTTTTCATTGTCACTACCGCTGTCACTACCCGAGCCACTATCACCACCCAAACCACTATCACCACCTGAGCCACTATCACCACCCGAGCTTTCGTTTCCACCTGAGCCAATGTCACCACCTGAGCCACTGTCACCACCAGAGCCTTCGCCTCCACCAGAGCCTTCGCCTCCACCCGAGCCTTCGTTCCCACCAGAATTATCTTCCTTAGGTTGCAGGGATATTGCAAGGGTTGTTCCTGTATAGTTGTCTTTATTTTCACCCACATACACAGCATTTGCAGTGGTCAAATTATCCACTGGCAAATGAGGGTTTTCCCACTGCCAACCGTCTGGCAAGGGAATGTCACCAAGAGTTGTCGCAGTGGAAGAAATTTGAATGGTTGAATTTGGTTTTTGTGGCACTTCAATAGGGGAAATTTCAAATAAAATTTTATAACTGCCCACATACTCGCCCATGCCCGAAACAACGATTTCTCCACTGCCAGCATTAACATTATTTTTGTATGTTAGGGAATAATCTACATCTTTTACCAAGATTTTGGAATTTATGGAAAGGGTTATTTCTGGGCAAATTTCCTTTCCAGTGAAAAATTGTTGGGATATGTTGCTGTGCTCTGCTGTGGAAATGTCTGTTTTATTTGTTTCTTGCAAAACGGTGTATGCCTTTATTCTTCCAGCGTAATTATATTTGTTCCAATTGCCGTTTGATTTGGTCCTTGTATTGCCAGAGCCATTTTTGGCGAACAATATATGTGCATCTTTCCCAATTGTGCTTTCAATTTTTACAACAACCGAAAAAAGAGTTCCTTTTTCAACTTTTGCCAAACTATCCAAATAAATGGTGTGATAACCACCATATTCCAAAGTCCTTTCTCCCACGGCAGAAAGAGTGCCACTTTCGGGGTTGTTTGTGTCTTGCAAATTGGTGTAAACATACACATTGCATTTTACCCTATTTCCAACAGTTGCAACATTAACTGCTTTTACATATTCACTGTGGGATAGGTCACCTTTTTTTGCCTCAAAAATATTGGATACGCATTTGCTCACGCTTCCGTTTTGCATAATGTTTTCTTTATCATTGTCATAAAAATAGTTATAGTCAAAATCTTCTTTGTTTGCATATTTAAAGGCATAGACATTGCCAGGGTTGTAGTCATAAGAAATGTAAAAGAAGGGAAGCGAGTGATAACTGTTTTTAATAATCCAACCGCCATTTTGCGTTGCGCCCTTTGGTTGAAATTTGCTTGCAGGAATATCGTCATCCCAACCAATAATTGTTATTGCGTGGGCAATTCCATTTTCTAGGGTTTCATTTTTTGGGTTGTAATATTCCACCCCTCTTGCATTGAAATATGAGCCCGTAACAGCACCATATGTTGCTATTGCTTTTTTTATTTCATTTCTTCTTATGGTTGCTTGAATAACTTTCACTTCTTCTTGAGTTTTGCCTTCAAAAAGTTTTTCATTGTCATAATATGAGAAGTTTAAATCTGTGGCATCAAGAAGTCTATAAGCATTTTTATTGTAGCCATCTGTGTAGGGTGTGTCATTTTCTTTTACAGGAGCACACCATTGTGAAAGTGGCAAAAAGGTGTCTTGTGGAGAGCCTTTGCCGTCATATCCCCCACTGTATATTCCAACGGTGTTTCCTAGCGGGTCGGGGTTTCTGTTGCGGGTTGCATAGGCAATTTGAATAGGTGAAAATCTTATGGCAGATGATAGTCTGTCACGCAAAATGGAAGTTTCCGAAGCGGAAGCAGTGGCATAAGCCCAACAGATATTACTGCTCCCTTGGTCAAGGGGGTCTGCAACAATGCCATAATCTCGGCTGTTGTATCTTTTCATGGAAGAAATTTGTTCAATTGTCATGTTAGACAATGTTTGTGCGTCTGAAACACTTTCTGCCAAGACAATTTGACTGCTAGTCAGGTTTGCACAAACGGAAAAAAGCATTGTGATTATGCTCACAAAAACGACCAATAAAAAGCTTTTTTCTCTACCCATTTTTTTCATTGCCCTAAATGCTATCATAAATTATTTTTTTATGCAAACGCTTTTACCATATTTTTTAGTTTGTTCATAAAAGAGCTTTGTATGCAATTTGACACTCTTTATTGTGACGAGATTAAATCTCTGGCTCGTTTTCGTCTTTCAGTTGTTCAATTATGCTGTTGGCAATTAGTTCGTGTCCCATTTCGTTTGGGTGAATGCCGTCTATGCAAAGTTTGTCCAAGCACTCTATGTCCCACAAAAATTCACCACGAATGTCAAGCAATCGGCAGTTGTTTTTCATTGCACATTTTGTTATTAACATGCTATACAACTCTTGGTGGCGGTAAATATTTTCCACATCACCATGAAGAAAGTCCAAAACCTTTTCCTTGTCCGCTTGCTTTGCAATAATGTTTTCAAAATATCTTTTGCTGTTTATTGGTGGAATGTTGGTTAAAATAACTTTCACCTTTTTTTGTTGCAATTTTTTGATAGTTTCGTCAAGCATTTTTTCAAATTCCTTAAGCGGAGTGTTTGGCAGATGTTTTTCGTGTGGGGAAGATGCAACAACTTTCCAGTTGTAATCGCTGTCATTTCCGCCCAGTGAAATTACTGCAATGTTATATTCATTTTCATCTATTTTTTCTAAATATTGGTCAATTGTGCCTTTTTCTTGCAACCTTTTTAGAGTTTGTCCATAAAAAGAAAAGTTGTCCAGTTCAAAGTCAAAATGTTTTGTCACCAAAGCAACCGCAGTTTGAGATAATTTTTTAAGTTGATTGTCTTCATATATAATGCCCTTTGGAATAGAATCTCCAAACAAAGTTATTTTGCAATGTTTTAAATTTTTCATAGTTTTACTCCATAAAGATACTATCAAGCAAAGAAAATGTCTTATTGCTCATTTCCTTTCCCTGCACATTCAATATATATCAAAAATGTAAGATTTCTCACCTATTTGCACGAGGGTTGCCTCTACAGAACAAACAACCCAAATAGAATAAAATTTTGCCACTCTACTGCGGGTAGAGTTTGGTTTTTTGGTTTTGTTGAGAAAAGAGTGAAGATTTATGAAATTGCTTGAAATTTATGATATTGCTAAAACCTTTGCAAATGGCATTTTTTTTGGTGCAAAAATGGGTAGGTTATATTATAATGTTTTTAGAATTATTGTTCCTAGCAAAATTGTTGTTTTGTAGCAAGGGAGCAATAGAATAAAAAATATAAAAAGATAATGTGCTAGGAAATTTTTGAGCATTAAAATGTTTGAAAAAGTCTGTCAAAGCAAAAAACTGAAAGCAAGTTATAGGTCAAAATAAAATAATTTGGCAAAAGAGCCTTTGAACAGAACTTAATCAATTTGCAAAAAACCAAAAACCTTAGTCGCCCAATCCTTTGAATATGCCATAGACAACAAATGGGCAACGCAAAACCCTGTTTACAAAGTTAAGGTTAGGGCTCACGACAAAGTCCACACTAATAGCGACAAATATAAAGCACTCACTCCCGAGATACGCGTAAAATTTCTGGAAGCGCTTGCGAAAGATGATGGCAATTTTATTAA
>CAKVNA010000075.1 GCA_934776915.1 uncultured Clostridia bacterium | reverse complement strand
GAGTAAAATTCCAACTGCACCCATAAAACATGCTACAGAAGTTGAGCCGCTGGATATGAACGGGAGTGGCAAACCTGTAGGTGGGATAAGTCCCGTTACAACCGCGATATTAAGCATTGTTTGCACACCGATTATTGCCGTTATGCCACTTGCGAGATAACACCCAAAGCGGTTTTTGCTGTTGAGCGCTATTTTAATTCCACACACGATAACTGCAAGATAGCACAGCAAAATTATTGTGCTGCCAAGAAAGCCCCATTCTTCTGCAATAACGGAAAATATAAAATCACTTTCTGCAAATGGAAGAAAGAGATATTTTTGTCTTGAAGAAAAAAGTCCAGTTCCAAGAAAGCCGCCACCACCTATGGCAAAAAAAGATTGAATGAGTTGATAGCCTTCTCCCTTTGGACTTGCCCATGGGTCAATGAAAGCGAGAAGTCGCAAAAGTCTATATGGCTCTATGATAATTAAAACTGGCACAAGTGCAAGTGCGGGAACAGCGAGCATTGTCATATGCTTGAATGATATTCCACCCACAAAAAGCATTACAAGCATAACAATTCCCACACACATAGTTATGGACATGTTTGGCTCTAGGATAATGAGCAAGCACATTCCCACTCCGCCCGCCACCACTGGAAGGATGTTTTTGAAGCTCTTAATATCCCCATTGTGCTTTGAAAGATAGCTACTTGCGAAAATAACAAAACAGAATTTGGCTATTTCGCTTGATTGAATGGTGAAGCCCGGAAGTCTTATCCAACGCCTTGCCCCATAGTTCTCCACCCCAAGCCCCGGCACAAAGACAAGTGCAAGCAATATGTATCCCACAATGAGTGCAATAATTCCAAAGGATTTTAGTCTGTTGTAATTAAGGCGGCTAAGCAAAATCATGGCAGCTGTTCCTAGGACAAAGCCTATAATCTGCTTTGTAAGAAAGAAAAATTCGTTGTTATAGTGTCTTTTTGCATAATAGAAACTAGCGCTATACACCATAAGCACGCCAAACAAACTTAAAAACAACACAAGCGTCATAAGCACCCAGCCACTTTTGCTTTGCGTCTTCCAAAAGGACTTATGGCTTGTCTTTTTATTTTTTGCTCTTGAAATAGTTTTCCCTTCCACTTGCCTATCCTTTTATTCGCTTTACTGTTTAATACTTATACAAGTAAATATACCATCTAGCACTTAACATACCATTTATCAATGTAGCACTTTTGGCACTTAACATATCGTCTATCAATTTTTTACCTTTACTACTCGCCACATTTAACTGTTATGTGTTCATCTTAAAATACTCTTCAACATATTCTAAGAATTTTTTTCCACGGTCCTTGTAGTTTTCAAATTCGTCAAAACTCGCACTTCCTGGGGAAAGCAACACGTCACAATTTTCATTTCTGCACGCTTCAAAAGCTGCTTCTTTAAGTGTTTTGTATCCTTCGACACTTAGCCCACATTCTTTGGCTTCGTTTATTATACTGTTTGAAATTCCACCAAAAGCGAGAATTTTTGCAACATTTTTTGGCATAGTTTCAAAAATTTGTTTATAACTTAACCCCTTGTCGCTGCCGCCAAGCAAAAGGATAATGTTTCTAGTTTTGTCCATTGCCTCAAGAGCAACTTTCACTGCGTCAATGTTTGTTGCCTTGCTATCGTCAAAAAATCTAACATTCCCCACAGTCCTCACAAGTTGCAATCTATGCTCGCTTGGGACAAAAGTCTTTATGCCTTGGACTATATGTTTGTTCCTTATTTTAAGCAGTTTGCAAATTGCAATGCTTGCCATGACATTTTCTATATTATGCCTACCCAAAATTGGAACATCGGACACATTACACACAACTTCAGCATATTTGCCGTTGTCAAACCAAATTTTGTCGTCAAGCGTGTAGCAACTGTTCTTTTGCTCGCTAAACCCAAAGTTGTAAATGTTTGACTTAATTTTGCCACAACCTAGCCCCATTTTTATAACTGCATAGTCCTTTGCCCCTTGGTTTGCAAAAATGCGATATTTCATATCCTCATAGTTTTTCATTGTTTTGTGTCTGTCAAGGTGGTCTTCTGTTATATTAAGAAGACATGCAATATGGGGGTGGAAAGTTTTGACGGCTTCCAGTTGAAAACTGCTAGTTTCGCAAACAAAAATCTTGCCACGAGAATGTTTGAGTTTTGAACAAATTGGAACACCAATATTGCCAACAAGTTCGTGTCTTTTGCCCGCCACCTTCAAGATATTTCCAACAAGTCGTGTGGTGGTCGTTTTGCCGTTTGTGCCAGTTATTGCAACAAGTTTGCCCTTGAAGTTTCTTGCCCCGAGTTCCAGTTCACTTATAACCTCTTTGCCTATTGTTTTGGCGTAAGAGATATTTTTGTCAAACACGCTGACAGACGGGCTTATAACAATTAAGTCCATGCCATCAATGACATCTTTGTTTATTGAATTAAGAGCAAAAACATTGTGTGTGGCTGAAAACCTTGAAATGATTTCCTTTTGCACATGGGGGCTGTTGTCAAAAATAAAGAACTTGTCTTTTTTGTTATAAAGAAAATCAAAACTTGCCTTGCCACTTGAAGCAAAGCCCCAAATTAAAATGCTTTTACGCATAAAACTCCTTTGCGACCTACAAAAGACTTAACACAAACACCGTGCTTAGCCCCAAAATGAAGGTCACAACAATATATATGAAAACAATTTTTGTTTCATACATGCCCTTATGTTCCAAATGATGATGAAATGGTGCCATAAGGAAAATTCTTTTGTGGGTGCGTTTGAAATGCAAGACTTGAAGAATTACACTGACACTTGACACCACAAACATAAGTCCGACAATCGGAATGTATAGGCTTGTCCCATTTAAGACGCAAACAACGCTCATAAGTCCACCAAGAGCAAGTGAGCCTGTGTCACCCATAAAGATTTTGGCTGGGAAAAAGTTAAACACCAAAAAAGCAAGCAACCCACCACTTGTTGCATAAAAAATCAAATTTAGATTTTGTGCTTGCAAGGCATACTCTTCGCCAGCACTTCTTATATAAAACGCCGCCACAAAAGCCATAACAACAAAAAACACAAATGACACACTTCCAGCCAGTCCGTCAAGCCCGTCTGTAAGATTTACACTATTTGTTGTTGCCAAAAAGACAAGGACAATGTATGGAATGACTAGCCAGCCGAAATTAACCCTCGTTTTTGAGAAAGGAAGCCAGATTTGCGATAATTCTGGGTTTCTGAACGCAAAAACAGCAACAATTATGGCAATGAGAAGTTGAAATATGATTTTCTGATAAGGTCTAAGCCCCAAGTTGCGTTTGAATTTTATTTTTATGTAGTCATCAAGAAAGCCGACCAAGGCATACGCTGCAAAAACCGCCAAACACAAAATTGGAACGAGTTTTTGCCCCTTAAAGAAGAAAATTGATACAAGAATTGTTGGCAAAATGAAAATAAGTCCACCCATTGTTGGCGTGCCTTGTTTTGCGTTGTGTTCGCCGACATACTCGGAGATAGTTTGTCCAAATTTAACTTTTTTGGCAAATTTTATGTAAAAAGGAGCAAAAATCATGCTTATTGCAAAAGTTATTATAAAAACAAGATAATCTGCCATTTTTCACCCTCTTTTTTAAAAAATACAAGTTGTCCATTTGTAAAATATATAAAATTGCAGTCAATATTATTATCCGTCTTTGCACAAATAAAATGCCGTCATTTTATTTCCAAAAAACGGGAATTTACATAAATTTTTTCAGTTCTTCTTCATCTGAAAACGGAGTTTTTACACCATTTGTTTCTTGACCTGTTTCTGCACCCTTTCCAGCAATCAAAAGAAGGTCACCTTCTTTGCAACACTCATATCCACGAACTATTGCCTGATGTCTATCTATTACAATTTCATAATTATCTTTTTTAATTCCGTCAACAATGTCGCTGGCAATTTTTTCTGCATTTTCATTGCGTGGATTGTCACTTGTTACAATAACCTTATCCGCCAAAACACTTGCAACATAACCCATGCGTGGGCGTTTCAGTCTATCTCTATTTCCACCACAGCCAAAAACAAGAATGATTTTCCCCTTGCAAATTTTTCTGACACCTCTTAAAGCGTTTTCAAGGGCGTCTGGCGTGTGGGCAAAATCTACAACACCAGTTATGTTGTTTTTTAGTTTAAAGACATTCATTCTGCCGTCAATTTTTGCAACATTGCACGCAACCTGATTTATTGCAAAGTTGCTAACCCCCAAAAGCTTGCAAGCGGTCATGCTTGATAAAAGATTATACACATTAAATTCACAAAGTAAGTTTGTGGAAATGTCAAAGACTTCGTCAAATACATTTGCCAAAAAGTGAGTTTTATTATCCCTAAAACTGACATCGCACGCAAAGCATTTTGCGGGGTCTTTCAAGCCATATGTAACAAGTTTTGTGTCGCAGACTTTTGAAAAAAGTTTTCCATAATCGTCATCGGTGTTTATTACACAAACTTTGCAATATCTCTTTTTCAAAAACTTAGACTTGCACAAAGCATAACTTCCCATGCTGCCAAAATAGTCCAAATGGTCTTGTGAAAGATTGGTGAAAACACCTACATCGAATTTAATTCCAAGAAGTTTTCTGAGGTCTATTGCATGGGCGGAAACCTCACAAACAACATACTTCACTCCATGCTTATACATTTCATTTATTATTCTAAAAAAGTCAACTGTGTCGGGCGTTGTTAGTGGTGAAGGTTGCAAAACATCCTCAAATTTCACTCCATTTGTGCCAATTAAGCCCGCAC
>CAKVNA010000074.1 GCA_934776915.1 uncultured Clostridia bacterium | reverse complement strand
ATTATTTATGACGCAAAAGCATATGAGCGTGATGCAGAAGGCTATGATGTTTTAGACAGCAATGGTGAAAAAGTCTATATTACATTTAGAGAACTTCTTTCAAGAGTTGAACAAGCAGTTAATTCCAAAATTACAATTGAAGAAAAAATTAAAGTATTTAATGAATATCTTTACAAATATAATGTTGATAGTGGCATCATAAATGCAAAATTTGACTATGTTGTCGGCGAAACAAACACCTCAAGCATGGTGGAAGATTTTACAAAAGTTTCAAGAGAACTTTATAAAGAAGGTGTTGGTTCTGTTGGCATGGCATATAACAGCGACTCAAACTACTCTGGTGCTCACATTGTTCTATGCACAGGCGTGCTTAAAAACATCTTTAACACAAAAGAAGAACTTAAATCACTTACAACAAGCAATGTGTTTGACAAACTTGAAGCAAAAACATCAATTTCTTACAATGAAACAACATTTGAATATTTCTATGACCTTGTTGCTAGCGACAACTACACAACATATCAAGCTGACCTTTTGACCACTCTTAAGGGCGGAAACGGCCTTGAATATGTCACAGCAAACTTCAGTGATTTGTTCTAATGCTATTTGGCAAAACTATGACTTGCTAGGGATTTTCCAAGCAAGTCATTTGCAACTTTATAAGGTGATGTAATATATTAAAAATTCAATAAAAATTACAAAAAAAAGTGATAAAATCTGCATAAAAACATTAAATTTATATGAGCATAGGCAATATAATCAATAAAAATCGCAAAGGCGAAATAAATATAAAAGAGGATAATATGTCCACGAAAACAAAGACAAAGCCTAGGAAAGAAATCTCTCCTACACTAAAATCAGCCTACTTCAGGCGTGGCAAATTGGCACGCGTTTTTGCTAACTATGGGGCAAGTGTTTCTGTGAACGATATATACACAATAAGTCCACCCAAAACACCTATGGGGTTAAGCGAAGAAGCCGAAATGCAATATGGCAACTTGCCCAAAAAGGACAATTCGCCAAAGGCAAAAAAGAAGAAAAAGCTGTTAAATTTTTTGTATTTTGCACTAAACATTGCAGTTATTGCTATTGTCCTTGGGATACAACTTTCAAAAGAACAGAACCCGCTGGAGTCACTTTCAGAAATTCAAAACGCAAATTGGTGGTTCATTTTTGCGGCATTTGGCTGTGTGGCAGTGGGAATGTTGCTTGAGCAAATTCGGACAAGTTGCCTTATAACAAACACGACAAAAGTTTTTAGACCCGCACTTGGATATAAAGTTGCTAGTCTGGGCAGATTTTATGATGTTATAACTCCTCTTAGCACAGGTGGTCAGCCTTTTCAAATTCTCTATATGTCCAAATATGGCATAAAAGTTGGCAAAGGCGTGTCTGTTGCAATGGGGAAATACATTTTTTCTCAAATAATTTTCTTCCTTTGGGTGACATTCTTCCTTATGCGAAACCTACTTACAGGAGGGACACAAAACATCTCATCTGTGGCAGGCGGTGTTGCAACAACATTTACATGGATTGGATATGCCGTTCTTGCCGTTGTCATTGTAACTATTTTGCTTATTTCTCTTAACAAAAGATTTGGAGCAAGCGTTGTAGTTGGAATTCTCAAATTGTTAAGCAAAATTCACATTGGCAAATTTAGAATTATAAAAGACTACAAAAAAACTTTCAGAAGCGTTATGCGAACGGTTAATATTTGGCAGACTACAACAAAGCAATATAGCAGGTCACCATGGGTGTTGTTTGTGTCATTGTTTGGCTCACTTGCATTCTATGCAATAAACTACAGTATGCCATTCTTCCTTTACAGTGCATTCGCTGGTTGGCACCCAGAGATGTGGGTGCAAATTGTAACAATTGCAGTTATGATTGATATGTCATCTGCATTCAATCCTATCCCAATGGGGACGGGAACTGCTGATCTTTCATTCACAACTTTCTTCTCCTCACTTTTCATTGCTGCTGGACTTGGAACTGGTGTGCAAGTTTGGGCGCTTTTGATTTGGCGTTTCTTCACTTACTATATCTTCATCCTTCAAGGTACTTTCATTCTTGTTTATGACATCGCAATCGGCGACAAAAGACTTGAAAAGAACAAGGAGTATTGGACAATTCCAGTGCGTGAGCGTAGAAAAATAAAGGCGGAAATTAAAGCAAAGGCTCAAAAATAACCTTATTTTCGACCTATCGTGCGACACATAAAACGGCTAAAACACTGATAATTAGTGCACAATTAAAAAACCTGACCATTCGGTCGGGCTTTTTTAATCTATAAGTTAATATTGATAGAATAATTCTATTTAGGATATGTTTTGCGCTTTGAAAACCAGCTGGTCGAATGGTCTAAGAAATTTTCATAAAGCAAATGGGGGTGTATCATTGAGAATGTTATTGATAAATTTAAGCAAAGGATAATTGGCAAAAATTCTATTTGTTTTCTTATAATTGCAATGTAACAAAAAGTTGATTAAAACGCTTTTAAAGTGTCAATAAATATGGCGAGGGCAGATATGAAAAGATTTTCTACAATTATTTTGCTTAAAGTTGCTACATATTTAATACTTTTGGCACTTGTTGTGCTTGCGATGTTTGGCTTTTGTGCAAGGGATAGATTTTATGAATATTTTTCTCAATTTGACGGAGTGGAATTCTGCTATATTTATGATAGTCAAAACAACAATATAAATGCCTCAAGTAAATTGCTGTCTTCCGCTCATATTGTGAAGAATGGACGTTATCTTTTTGTTTATTCCAATGAAAATTTTTATAAAGACGCAAAGTTTAAGCAGGGCAAGATAAGAGGTGATTATGCAAAATATGTGAATATTATAAACAATCTTAAATTAAAGAATATTCGCATGGAGAAAATTGGGAATATAATCGCTACATTTGGCTTTGCAAGCGAGTTTGGTGAATTTAGGTGGGTTGAGGGGCAAAAGGTGAATTTGCATATTGTTTATTCAAATGGAGAGATAACCTTTGGCTCGCCGCTTATATATGGTTCATATTGATATATCTATATTTTCTACTTACACGAAAAATAGCGGAATTTGGCGAAAATTTTTTTTAAAAATAGTTGTTTAGATTTTCTCAAATTGTCAACAATTTTTGGCAAGGAGGGAAATATGAGAAAAATTGACTTTAGGGGGTTTTGGCAAAGATACAAAAGAGCGATAGTTTCGTCATCAATGTGCCTTTTGGCTATAGTGCTTGTGGCGGTGATTTCAGCAACAAGTTTAAATAGTTCAAAGAATATTAAGAATGGCAATGTTCAGACGAGTTCTCCTACATCAATCACATTCGTTCAACCTGTGAAAGGTGGCGAGGTGATAAAAGACTATTCCAACAAAACTCTCAAATACAATGCAACTTTGAAGCAATGGGAAGCACATAAGGCTGTTGACATTAAGGGTGCTGAAGGTGCGGAAGTTGTGGCTGTGGCAAATGGCGAAGTGGTGTCTGTGGAATCAAATTATTTAACAGGCACAGTTGTAACCATAAAACACAACGACAAGTTGCAAACAGTTTATGGCTCACTTGATGAAAAAGTTGATGTGAAAGTTGGCGACCAAGTGAAAAGTGGTCAAAAAATTGGAACAATCTCCACCAGTGCCAAAAACGAAGCAAAAGATGGCGCACACTTGCATTTTGAAGTTTTGCTTGACGGCGTAAAAGTTGACCCAAATCTTTATCTAGAAAATTCTAACAAATAATAAAAAATTTTCAAAAATTACTTTACTATTATTTTTCAATGAGTTATAATATTTGAGTAGAATAATATTTTTGGAGGATATTATGACCCTAGACAAAGTTAAGCAAATGCTTGCAAATCAACTTAATGTGCAAGTAGAAAAAATCAACGAAGACTCAAAACTTATTGAAGATTTGGGAGCGGATTCACTTGACATGATTGAAATGCTTATGTCTCTTGAAGAAGAATTTGGAATTAGCGTTCCAGATGATAAGGTTGAAGACCTTAAAACCGTTGGTAACATTGTCGCTTTCATTGACAGTGTAAAAAAGTAAACCAAAATCCAACAAAGAAAGCACCTATAACGGGTGCTTTTTTGTTTTAACATTTTGCGACAAAAAATGACATAATTTTACACTATTGCTCATAAAAATTACAAAGGAGCAAAGTAGAATGAAGTTGTCAATAACATCAAGGGTTTTTGCAGAAGCAGATTTTATTTTAAAAAACAATGGGACTGTAAGGAGTGTTGCAAAATATTTTGGGGTGTCAAAAAGCACTGTTCATAATGATTTGTCTAAAAAACTTAGAACTCTTAACCCTTCAATTTATCAAAAAGTGAACAAATTATTGAAATTTAACCTATCGGAGCGTCACATTAGAGGTGGTGAGGCAACAAAAAGGAAGTATAAGTGCCAAAAGTAGCAAGTTTATGCTGCTTTTGGCGTTTATTTTGAGGTTAAATGCTGTGGGTTAAATTCGGATAAGTTTTTATGTAAAAATTTATACTTTTCGCATGATAAGTATGGTTTAGAAATTAACTCATTCTTCTTGTTTTTAGAAAGTGGCTTTTTTATTATATAATCGCTAATTGCCGCTAGTTATCCACATTATGTGAAATATTGTGGATAACTTTTTTATTTGAAATTTGTGGAAGACAGGTGAAAAAATTGATAAAAATTTGTCAAGTAAATTTGGATAAAAAATAGGAAAAATTTAATATTTATTTTTCATTTTGAGCCTCATTTCTTTGACAAGAAATGCCATAATAAGATATAATTATACACGAATAGAACTTTGATTTATATTTCGGGCAAAATTCAACATAATAAAGGGTAGGTGCTGGTATGAAAAAGTTTTTCGTTTTTATGTCTATTATGCTTTTATCTCTTTCGGGGGTGCTTGTTGCATGT
>CAKVNA010000073.1 GCA_934776915.1 uncultured Clostridia bacterium | reverse complement strand
GTTATGACCATTCATAAAATCGTTTAAAGTCAATTTCTCCAAAAACATAATCTGTTGCATTCATCATTATATCTGTAAATAATGAATCACTTTTTAAGCTTTCTTCCATAATTGAAAAATCCTCCTATATATCTTTTTAGGCAAGAAAAAGTGAAATTCCTTAAAATTTCTTCAATTATTTTAAAAAATTACTCGTCGTCTTAAGGCAAACAAGAATTATACCTTTATAGCTCTAGAGAATCTTCATTTAAAAGAAAGTCATAAATGCTCATTGAAGTAATGCCGTTTTCATCTCTTGTTACATTGATTACATCTTTAACAACTATAATTTTCTTAAATGAATCATCAACATTTAATAAAGAAGCTTTTTCTTGAATTTCCTTTTCAAGTGTTGACTTTATAATAGGATTGTTGCCAAAGATGTCCAAAATTTGTTTTGAGGTGTAGCCAAAACACTTTAGGAACACACCCAAAGTTACTTTGCTACTTCTGTCAACAACCATTTTCAAAACATCAGAAACATTTTGTTCAATTTCAAGCCATGTTCCGTGAGTTGGGATAATTGTTCCACTAAAGAGATATTTTCCCGTCTTGTCTTGTTCTTTGCCAAAATAGGCACTTGGGCTACGAACGATTTGGCTAACAATAACCCTTTCAATGCCGTTTATGATAAAAGACCCTTCCTCTGTCATAAGAGGGACATCACCCAAGAATACATCTTGTTCTGTCACTTCGCCGTCTTCTCTGTGGACAAGACGAACACGTGCTTTAAGAGCGACAGAGTATGTAATACCCTTTCTTTTGCATTCTTGTTTAGATTGTTTTTTTGTTGGGTCCAAAGTATAGTCAACAAAATAGATTTCAGCTTTTCCGCTGTAATCCATAATTGGAGAAAACTCCTCCAAAACTTCTGCTATGCCAGTTTCCAAAAATTCCTTATAAGAGTCCTTTTGGATAGCAAGAAGATAAGGCATTTCGATTGGCTCTTCAATCTTTGAAAAATTTATCCTTTCCACATTGCCATATTTTGTTTTTTTCATTGCAATACTTTTTTGTGCCATATTTGCTCCTTAATAAAATGTTTGTTTATCGTTGTTTTTTGGAAATATACAAATAAGATAATATGCGTATTTTATAAATACTAAATTAACAGAATTTACAAAAAAAAATTATGCTTGATAACTCAATTCAATTAACACTAAATTAAATTAAAAAACATAATTTTGACATGCAGATACCTTCTTTTATTTGATTAAATCCTACAAAAAGCAGCAATATTACAGTTTATCGTAACTCAGAGTTTATCACAAGGGAAAAATTAAGTCAATAGTTTTTTCAAAAAAATTTTATTTTGTCAAGCATTTTTTGCAATTTTCTCCAATTTTGGCAAAAAATATCACTATTTTTCCCCAAAAATATATGTTACATAACAAAAATATCACACTTTCTCCTATTTTTCAATGTTAAATTTGCACAAAAATTCATTTTCCCTAACTAATTTCTTGCTATTTAGCTTTGTATTTTGAAAAATTTGTTATTTTATGTTTATTTAAGTTGTTATATCTCATTAAAAAAAGTGATATTCCTTGTTTGTTTGATTTTTATTTGAAAATTTTTATCTCAAAAAACTGTAACCTAAAATTACTCCTAAAGTTTCTTTCTAAACTTAAACGACCTTAACTCTTATTTCTTCTTTCTTATTTCTTATTTCAAAAAAAATATCCCCCGTTTTGGGAGATATTTTTTTATTTTTTGACCACCGTCACAAACATGCACACTGCGTCTTTTAAGTAGTTAGCGATTTCAACAGATACACTTTCGCTTGTGCCAAAATCTACTACTTGCGTTACAACTTCCCTTGTGCCGTCGAGTTTTAAGATTGTAAGCGTTATCGCTTTCATTTCGCTATCTTTTGCAATTTCAAGCGAGTAGTCACCGCCAATATCTGCCAAAAGCCCACGGAATGTGTTTCCTTGTTCTTGATAGACAAGAGGCGACCTTGCTGAAGTTGTTTTATCAAAGAGAGAAATGTTTGCTGCAAATACACTTGTAAGTGCAATGTATGCTTTTTGTGATTTGAGGTGAATGGCTGATGAAGTGCCTGACCAGTAGGCTGGCTGGAACAATGTTTGGTCTGCTGCATTGACTTGAAACTTATCAACACCCATAGTATAGGCATTTGTTTTATCGCCAAGTGCTGGGTCAGATAGACCAATGCCCTTTGTTGCTGAGCCAAAGTTTCCTACGCCGTTAAACAGAACACCCACATCGCCGCTGAAGTCGTCTTTATCTCTGGAATATCCAATGATGCCGCCAACTGCAATATTTTTGCCAGTTAGAACATCTTGATAGGTTGAAGATTGAGAAATTGTGTGAGTAATCGTTCCGCCGATTGAAATGCCAACAATTCCGCCGATGTATGAGAATACGCTTCCGCTTGAAGTTTCACCTTTTATAGACGAATTCAAGCAACTTTCTACATATCCAGTGGAGTAGCAATTTCTCATTGTGCCATAGAACATATATCCAACAATCCCGCCCACTGCGTCAAACAGTGTGGAACTTGTCTTTATTGCTCCAGAGTTTTGACACGCTTCAATAGCCATTTGATTTGCCAAATATCCTGCAACACCACCGCCATAAACATTGGCTGGTTGACTGCCAACAGACATTGCAACAACATTGCTTTCATTTGTGCAATAAGACATTCCCGCCAAGGTTGCTTCGCTGTTGTAGTTTGACATAAAGCCAACAATTCCGCCAGCAAATACTCTTTCGGACAAGCTTATTCCGCCAATGTTAATTGAAAAGTCCTTAAGTTTTGAAGCACCAGAGGTTGAGTCTTCTTCATAAATTCTTGTGTTGTAGTCGCTGAGGTCAATGTAGTTTTCACCTGCAGAAAGTGTTTTTGTAGAAGGTCTGCTTAGGATATTTTCCATTTTATATTGGATAGTCCCAGAAACATATCCCGCAACACCGCCAACATACACTTTGCCAACGTTCTTCGCAAGAACTGCTGTTGCAACTGAAATATTTTTGATTGTTGTGTTGTTTGCATAGCCGACAACAGTTCCAACAAACATATTTGCAGTTGAGGTTGAACTTTCCACCTTGACAAATGCGTCTTTTATATATCCGTTTATGATATATGCGTTGCTTGTCCAACCGAACAGTCCCGCATAATTGTAACTTAAGTTGTCTATTGTAAGTCCGCTTATTGTGTGACCATTGAAGTTGAATACTCCGCAGAAAGCAGTCTGTTCGCTTTGACCTATTGGAGTGAAGAAGCGGCCAGAGAGGTCAATATTTGCTGTTAAGATAAATTCACAATGTGAGGTTCTCATTCCACTGTTAACTGCAAGAGAAAGCCATGCAAGTTCTTGTGGGGTGGAAATGAGGTAAATTTGATTTATACTTGAGTCTTTGCTTGAAAGTTCTTGAGCACCTAAAACTTCTTCTGCAAACATAATGTCGGTTGCTTTTGCTGCGGTTCTTATTCGTGATTTATATCCGTCAACTTGGGTGGAGAAACTGAGAAGTGAGTCACATTCTGTGTTTTTCCATTCAAGCCCAACGCCACGAAGCGAAGGATATAGTTCACCTTTTGAGCCTTGTGGGTTAAGTGAATATTCTTTTGCCCAAATAGTAGATTTTTTGCCGTCTGAAGTGGAGTCTGTAAGATTTGCAAACACTGGGTTTACACCCTCGCCGTCAACCTTTTTCAAAACACCGTCAACAATTTCAAACATTGCTGGAGTTGCGGTCAATTCTTTTCCGCCATTTGTGCAAATATTAAATACGTTTACAACTTTCCCATTTTCTTGTTTGCCAATGACCATAACTGTTTCGCTTGGTTTTTGTGGGTTGCCAATGCTTATAAGTCCGTTTGCACCGTTGTAGGAATTTACAACAGAGGAATTTTTAAGGCTTGCCACAAGTCCGCCAACACATTGCGTAGCTGTGGTTAATTTTGCATTTGCTTCAACTGGAACATTGTTGTAACTTGTGTGAAGTCCAAGTTTTGCAGATTGAGTGTCAAGGCTGTCTTCAAGATTGCATACAATGCCGCCTGCAACAATGTCACCAACAATGCCGCAACTTTTTGCTTCGCCTACTTCTGTGTAAACATTTTGGATAAGTGTGTTATTCGCTTTTGCAACAACACCCGCTGCATTGTTTACATTTTTAACAATAGGAGAAATAACGCCAAGGTTTGCAATTTTGGAATTTTTGACCACTCCAAACAATCCGCCAAGTTTAAGTCCCGTAACACCACTTAAAACAACTGCTGTGCCGTCAACGGTCATGTTATACACCGAGTAACCGCCACCTTCAAATGTTCCCTCAAATGGGAATTCTTCTGTTCCGATTGGAATCCATAGTTTGTTTGAAAGGTCGATTGCATTTCTAAGTCTGAATGTTTTGCCTTTTGTGTCAAATGTTCCAGAATTTGAAAGAAGTGCAAGTTTTGCAAGTTGTTCTGGGGTGTCAATTACATAATCTCCACCAACTTGAACCATATCTTCAACACTGTCCGTCCAAATTGTGTTTGGAGAGTTGTTTACAAGTGTTGGATACCAAGTTGCATATTTCCATTCCCAAATTGCTGGGTCAACGCCATTGCCAAAGTTCCAAGCAGCTTTTTCGCCTTCTGGGTTGTATGTGCTTTCTTCTTTAAGTGTTGTGGAAATTCTGCCCTTTGCAAATTTTTCTTCTTCATAGTCACTTGGAAGGTTGCCGCCAAGTCCTTCTTGTGTTTGCCCGTCCATAACGGCTGTGCCACGAAGGAAGAAGTTTGCAAATGTTGAAACTGCTTGTGCTTCGTCAACAATATAACTTTCTGGTCTGTAAATTAGTCTGGTGTTTGCTGTGTAGTTTGTAATTGCTCCAGTCAGACATGTGCCTTCCCCACTTTGAGTGGAAATTTGTCCT
>CAKVNA010000072.1 GCA_934776915.1 uncultured Clostridia bacterium | reverse complement strand
CTCCACGAGTGTAAAAAATTGTGCAAATTTCACTTCCGCAAGTCAGTTCTTTTTTGTGTTCGCCAATGGGTGTGTCATAAAGCAAAAAAGGCTCAACTTCAAGCAAAATGTTGTCATGTGGATATTTTGTGACCATAATATTTTGGCAACCATGTTCACTTTGACTTGCTATTGAGCAATTTTCAAGATTGAGTAAAACGCTAAACGGAATTGATGTCTTGTTTTGATTATCAAGCGGATAAAATTTTATTTTTGTAGTCATTTTGTCCGTTGAACACAAAAGAGTTGTAATCTTGTTCTTGTCCATTTCAAAAGATTTGTCTTCCATTTCTACAAGTGCGTCAAAACTTGGCTTTATATGTAAATATTTTTGCATAATTTCTCCTTATTTTTGCCACAATTTTGATATGTTTTTTTGCGTATTTCTGTTGTCTTTTCATAACAAATTGTTGCATTTATATATTTGTATTTTTGCTTTAGGGAAGATATGATTTTGCGGCACAAACAGCCGTCATTTGACATTTTTTGTAGGTTTAAAATGTGACATTTTGGCAATATTTTTTGTGGGGGAAAAATATGGAGAAAACTTTGATAGATTTTGAAAAAGCAAAGAGTAAATACGCAAAGAGCATTGGTGACCAAGAGATAAATGCACTGTTTTCGGGGCTTGTGAAAATTGTTAAAAGATATGCAATAACACAAGTTGAAGGAGATTTAAAAAGAGAATGTGCCATGGCACAAGATAACTTTCGCTCTACACTTGTAGATTTGCAACTGGCAGAAGAAAAACTTAAAAAACAAACAGAAAGGACAAGATATCTTGAAAATATTGTTGCAAGCCAGCAAGAAAAAATAGCTAAACTTCTCAAAAAACTTGCCCGCAAGTGAAAAATGACTTTATCTTTTGTTTTTTTTTTTGCTAAAATAGGTGAGAAAGGAAAGTTTATGGACAAAAGAGAGTTTGAGAGGAATAATAGTCAAAACTCACGCCACGAGCAGGTGGTGATTTTTGGCAAGACAAGTGATGACCTTTTGCATAAGACCATTGAACTTGTGGGGCGTGACAGTGGGCACAGAATTGTTGTTGTGCCAGACAGAATGACAGTTGTGTGTGAAAAGAAAATTTTTGAGCAACTTAACATATCTTCTACTTGCGACATAGAAGTTGTTACCATTTCAAGATTGTCAAGCAGAATTTTGCCCAATGTATCTGTAATTTCCAAAAACACAAGCGTTATGCTTATCCAAAAAATTCTTACGCAAAATAGGGAGAAACTAAAATATTTTGGCAAAGGGCTTTCTGCAGACTTGGCTCAAACCATTTTTGGCACAATAGCACAGTTTAAGAGTTGCAAAGTGTCGCCAGAAGAAGTGTGCAAGGCTAGTTGTGACGACCTTTTGGCAAACAAATTAAGTGACATTTCTTTAATTTATGGCGAGTATCAAAAATCACTTAGTCAAAGAGGTCTTTGTGACAGTTTGGACAGACTAAACTTGCTTGAAAATGAAATAGCAAAAAGTGAACTTATAAAAAACTCAAACTTATACATAACAAACTTTGACGGCTGGACTTATCAAGGCTTTGCCGTTATGTCTGCTTGTGCAAAAGTGTGCAAGAAGTTTTGCGTTGCTTTGACCTATCCTGACAACCCTTCAAATGAACACATCTATGTAAAAAATTTCGCTGAAAGTGTCCTTAAAATGCTTCCAAATGCAAAAATTGTTTCAGCTGAAAGTGTAAGGAACAAACAATTTGAATTTTTGTCGGACAATCTTTTTTCCTTTTCACCAAATAGTATGAAAGTTGAAAAAAGCCCAGTGACAATTTTTCAAGGGAAGAATTTTCTTGAAGAAGTGCAATTTTGTGTGGGCGAAATTAGGTCGCTTGTGCGGGAAGGTGCGGGCTTTGAAAATATTTTTGTAGCAGTGCCAAATCTTGCTTCAAAGAAAGAAATTTTGGAAAGGGAATTTGCCAAGAACGATATAAATTATTTCATTGACTTGTCACAAGATTTTTCAAAGACAATTTTGCCACAATTTGTTGACAGTATTTTTGAGATGATGCAAGAAAACTTTTCTCAAAAAACAACCTTAAGATTTCTTAAAAATCCACTTTTTGAAGCAAATTTTGAGGATATAGAGGACTATGAGGACTACACTCTTTGTTACTCCATAGATGACTATTGGTCGCTTGAAAAGAACTATGAAACAAGTGAATATTATGAAGGCTTTTCAAAAGTCCGAGGGCAAATTAAAAGTTGCATGGAGTGTTTTATAAACGAGATTTCACAATGTGAAACTTTTGGAAATTTTGTGTCAGCATACAAGTCGCTTGCAGACACTCTTAATGTAAAAGCAAAATTGGACAATATGTCGTTTGACTTCTTCCAAAAAGGGAATATAAAACAATCAAAACTTTTTGAGCAATATTATGACGCTTTTGAAGATATTTTGGAGCAAATAAATAGTCTTTTGGGCGATGAAGTTTGTGACCACAAAATGTTTTATTCCACTCTTAAAGTGGGACTTTCAAGCGTCAAGATTTCCACCACACCACTGTCATGCGATGCGGTGTTTGTGGGGGATACAAGTGCAAGTTTCTTTGAAGGGCGGGACTATGGCTTTGTTCTTAATATGAGCGAAGGCTCTTTCCCCAAAAATATCACCGATTGCGGGCTTGTCAGCGACCAAGAAATTTCAAAACTTGAAGCCAGTTTCAAACTTGAGCCAACAATTTTTGAACTAAATCAAAAGGAAAGATTTAAGTCCTATGAACTCATGCTTAGACCGCAAAAAGGACTGTTTTTGTCAAGCAATATCAGTGGCACCCAATCACGACTTTTGGGGGAAATAAGAAAGATGTTTGTTGTGGAAAATGACGGCAAGTTTTCGCCTGTTCCACAATATGAATTTAACACATTGCCAAGAAGTGTTGCACTGTCTTCAAAGCCACTTTGCAAGCAAATTTTGACACGAGAACTAAGAACATACACAGACGGTTCATGCGACCTAAATTCACTTGACAGTTCGCTGTATAATGCTTTAAAAGATGACTTGGACAATGATTATCTTGAAAGATTTAATTATGAAAACCACCCAAAAATGACCGCTTCGCCATTCTTTTTGCAAAACAAAACAAGTGTGTCGCAAATTGAGTGTTTTATGCTTTGCCCATACTTGCATTTTGTGCGATATGGCTTGCGACTGGGGCAAAAGGAAGAGGGCATTTTTGACGCACTGAATGTGGGAAATATTTTGCATGAGGTGGCATGCTTGCTTCTTAAAAATATTACACTTCCACAAGAAAAAGATGTCGTTTTGAAAAAAACAGACGAGATTTTTGATTACATAATTTCAAAGGATAAGTATTTGTCCATTCAAGCAAATGGCAAAAATGCTGTGCTTATAAAGAACCTTCAAAATGAGGCAAAAAGATTTGCTTTGGCACTGAACGAACAAGCAAAGGTGTCAAGTTTCAGTCCAAAATATTTTGAAATGAGATTTGATGATAAAAGCAAAATTAAGGCACTTAAAATAAGGGCAAAGGGGAAGATAATTTCGCTTGTAGGGCAAGTGGATAGAATTGACATTTTCAAGGACTTCTTCCGAGTTATAGACTACAAAACGGGTGTGTGCGACACATCTCTTAAAGAACTTTTCTTTGGCAAAAAGGTGCAACTTGAAGCCTATATAAAGACCGTTCAAAATTCTCTTAAATTGAAACCAGCGGGTGCATATTATTTGCCAATAAAAGCGGGTTTTGCAGACGAAAAAACAACCCTTCAATCAAGATACTCGCTAAAGGGAAGAACGCTTGACGATATTGAAGTTATTTCTGCAAGTGACAACAGACTTGGAAAAGGTGAAAAGACAAGCGATGTTGTGGAAGTTAAACTTGCAAAGGAAACGGGTAACATGCTTCACACAAGATATTCAAAAGTGGTGGATAGCGTTCAAATGAATAGACTTTCGCAATATGCCTACGACATAATTACATCTGCTTGCAAGGATATTGCAAATTGCATAATTGAGCCAAGCCCGTTATGTTTGCCAGACGACCCATGTGCAAGATGTGAGTATTCTGCACTTTGCCGTTTTGACAAACTTTTTGGGAACGAAAAACGCTCACCAAAGGTGGATGTTACAATAGAAAACTTTGCAGGAGGTGAAAGATGAAGTGGACTGACGACCAAGAGCAAGTGCTTGCGTGCAATAGTGACAATTTGCTTGTTTCAGCATCTGCGGGCAGCGGCAAAACAATGACCGTCATTGAAAAAATTGCACGACTTATTGAAGACGAACATGTAGATATTACAAATCTTCTTGTCATAACTTTCACCGAAAGTGCCAGCGCGGAAATGAAAATAAGGCTGAAAGACACCTTGTCAAAATCGGCAAAAGACAATAAGTTTGTGGCAACTCAACTTGCCAAACTTCCACTGGGGGATATAAGCACAATTCACGCTTTTTGTGCAAAAATGTTGCGAAAATTCTTCTTTTTGGCGAATATAAAGCCCAATTTTGCAGTGCTTGACGACAATTCCTCAAATTTTCTTAAATCAAAAGCATTGGACAAAACGATAAAGCAATATGCTGAAAGCGGTGACAAGGAGTTTGTTCTTTTATCTTCTAGTTTTGGTGGCGGAAGAAAGTTTGAGGGGCTTAAATCAAGTGTCTTGTCGCTTCAAGATTTTTTGACGGGCATAGTGGATAAGGAAAAATATTTGTCAGACATAGCACTTTCTTGCTACAAAAAGGAAGACAACAAGGCACTTGCATTTTTAAACGACTATGTGCTGAGAAATGTGAGATTTCTGGAGCGAAGAATTAAAGAAAAATTGCTTCAGGCACAGAAAGAAAACGCAACATATTTTGTGGAATTCTTACAAGCAGCACAAGTGCAACTTGCAACCGTTGCTTCTGCAAAAGACTTTTGGTCAATGATTGCCTCATTGCATGAAATGTCACTTCCAAGACTGACAAACAAAAAGCTTTCTGACGAGGAAGCCCAATTTAAAGAAAACTTTAAGCCCTTTTGGAC
>CAKVNA010000071.1 GCA_934776915.1 uncultured Clostridia bacterium | reverse complement strand
GCACCAGACTTCACATATTATCTTACAGACGAAGGTGCAGATAGCATTATCACCCTTCCAAATGGCGAAAGAGCAATCTTAAGACAAAATGGTGACACCCTCAACCTAAACGGCAACACTGTTTCGCTTAAAGTTGAATATTGGGATAGGTATCTTAAAGAAATGGTGGAACTAACAGGCGTTGCAGAATGGGCAAACACTGAGAGCGAACCAAGAGATGAAGTGTTGCTTCTTATAAACGGTGCTCAATATGTAAGAAGTGTTATATTCAGTTTTGACAAAGACAGCCAAGGCATTCTTGCTGGACAAAACAGCATAAATCTTAGCGTGTATGTCAAACTCGAGCAAATAAACATCGACAACCCATCGTCCATTGTCTATTTCCCAGCGGAAGCAGGCGAGGAGCCAGAACAAATTATGGGATATGAAAATGTTCCAACCCTTTCAAGACTTGTTGGCGTTGAGTTTGCAGAAGAATTCCTAACACAATATGCTGGCAGCATAAATGCCCAAGATGTATTCTATGAATATGAATTGTGGCAACTTGACACTCAAGGCAACCCATACAAAGTTGTAGGAACAAGAAAAGAACTTCTATCAACAGACATTCTTGACGCTTATGGCGACAGTGACGACTACACATATTTCTACAAGATATATGCAATGTTCACCCGTGGCTCATGCAACAACTTCAACTTTGGTGACTACAACCCAACAAAATGGCTCAAAATTCACCGTTCAAATGTTTCGTTTGAAATTGCAAACGACATTGAAGTTGTGTATGGAAGCATTGACCCAATGAACACAGGCGTTTCTGTTATTGGAATAGAAAACTTGAACCGCAGCGACTACACCTTGGGAGTGTTTGATAGAAACAACAACAGGATTTCACTTTCTTCAAGCACAAACGCTGGCGAATACACAATCAAATTCTTCTTAAATAAAAATAAACTTGAGAAACTTCAAGGCAATTTCATTTTCGACCAAGAATTTGTGGAAAACGGATATTTGCTTACAAAGTCATATAAAGTTTTGAAAAAGCAAATTTCTGGCTACACATTGTCACTTGAAGGTGTCTTAAGACAAACTGGCGAAAGACTAAACGACAAAGTGTCAGTTATATTCGACAAAACACAATTTGTTGACGGAAATATGCCAAGTTACACCTTGGTATTCCGCAAAAACGGCAGTGTTGTAAGCAGCGTTATTGAGCAAGGAAATTATGAAGTGCAAATTGTCTTTGACGGTGACAACTATGAAGCTACAGAGGTGTTAAGATTTACAGTCTTGCCACCAGACGGGCAACAAACTTTGGTCATTGTTGCAATAGTTTTGGGCGTCTTGGCTCTTGCGGGCGGTGCTATTGGCATAAGTGTAAAATTGGCTAGACGCAACATGAGAAAGAATATCCAAAAACAACAAATGCGAAGAATTAAGAAAGAACTTAAATCTTTGTCAGAAAAGAAGAACAATAACGGGAAAAACATAAGATAAAAAAAGTGGGAGAATGATTTTTCTCCCATTTTTTTGGTCAAAATGCCAAAAGTATGCAGGCCTATTGACAAACCAATCTTTTGGATATATAATATGAGCAACAAAAACGGAGGGAAAACTATGAAGAAATTTTTATGGTTTATTGTGGTTGCAATAGCAGTTGTAAGTTTTGGACTTACAATTTACTATTTCTCTGCTGACAACGAGGTTATTTATGTCCGCAGTTCATATCTCGTTGTGGAAGAAGGGGAATATATCTCTACAAGCAGTTTGCTTGAATTTAAAAACAGAGGCAAAGACACAACCTTGTCTTTCTCAAGCGGGAATGAAGACATTTTGAGTTTTCAGTCAGAAGGCAATTCCTTTGAGGCAAAGAAAGGCGGTCAAAGCCAAATTGTTGTCAAAACAAGCAACAAGCGTTATTCAACATTTGTTATCGATGTTCTTGTGTGTGACGGCTCTGCAGAATATCCATTTGTCATAACAACAGAAGCAGCACTCAAAAAGATTGGTGACAATACAATAGAGAATAACAAATATACAGTGGACAAAAACTATAGACTTGGTGCAGACATCGCCCTTGAAGAAATGGAAAGTGGCAACTGGACACCAATCGTAGGTTTTGGCGGAATGTTTGATGGCAATTTCTACACCATTTCAAATGTTCACATCACAGACCAAACTTTGAACGAAGGTCAAGATACTGTTGGCTTCTTTGCAAACATTACAAATTCTGCAGTTGTCAAAAATCTTGTTCTCTCAAACTTGAAAATTGAACTTACAAACGGCGCTCTTGTTGGTTCTGTTGCTGGTGCAAGCCAAGGCATCATTCAAACTTGCCTTGTCAACGGCTCTATCAAAGTTGACACTTATGACTCAACATCTATGGTTGGTGGCGTTGTGGGGGTTGCCGAAAGAAGCAACACTGCAGATTCAGTCTTGCCAAGAATTGACCGTTGCGGATTTGAAGGTTCAATCTCTTTGCCACATGACGGCAGTAAAAATCTTACAGAATATGGTGGAATCGTAGGCAGACTTGGCAATGCACAACTTTCAGAAAGTTATTTCAGAGCAACAGGTCTTGGCGTTCAAAACTATGACAACAACTTTGGCGGAATAGTTGGTTGCTTTGTTTATGGCCTAGCAAATGGCGACGCAAGAGCATATGACAACTATGCATTCTTCGCATCAGAAAATCTTGAAAATGTAGATTACACAAAAATCGCTGGTCTTATCGCAAAAAATCTTGAAACAAGACAAGATACAATTAACAAAAGAATTCTCGGCAACTACTTTGGCGGAAATGAAAACTTGACACAAGCAGTTGTTGACGGCACAAGTGTTAATTCAACAAATAACAAATATCTTACAAATGAAGAATTTTCAAATCAAGAAAACTTTATAACATACAAAAGTGCAACAGGAGATGAAGACAGACTTTGGAACTTCTATTCAGTTTGGGAATACACAGACGGATATATCTATCCAGTTCTCAACATCTTCTCATCAGTCGGCTCAACATATCTTGACGACCCAGACATCGTAACAGACGGCACAGTCAGAACAGCAGACGAACTTTATGAAGCACTAACTGGCACTGGCAAATATGCAGACATCGTTGGCATTGACATTCAAGGTATATATGACGCAGAAAGTGCACATAATATCCTTGACATGAACCCAGAAGTCATTGGTTGGACATGGGGCGATGAAAACCACCCAATCCCAGCAATGTTTGACAAAACTCTTACATCAACAACAAATTGCATTATAAAAAATCTTGTCATAACAAACACAGACACAACAGCAACAGAAAATGTTGGACTTGTAAAAGTTCTTGGCAGCAACGCAATCGTAAATGGCCTTACATTTGACAAAGTTCAAATCAACGGCAACCCAGCGCAATATGTTGGCGTGCTTTGCGGCGAAGATAAGGGTGCAGCAATAGCACACATCGTTATTCAAGATGTTACAGTTGACCTTTCAACAGGACTTATTCCAGTAAGTTCTTGGACAGGAGTTGACCTTTCTCAAGGTTGGGCAAATGTTACTACTGTCAAAACAATCACTGCTTCTGGTCGTGCATTCGGCACAGTTGCAGGCAAGGCATATGCAAGCGAAACAAAAGGCATACAATATGTTGTAATTTCACTTGTTGAGTTTGGAAATTCATATTTCTTGTATGGCGGCGGCGTAGTTGGATACAACAGTGCAGTCATCACAAAAGGACTCAGAAGCAACAGCGTCAACACAATCAGACTTAACGCAACATACGCAGGCGGATTTGTTGGAAACAACTTTGGCAAAGTTGAATTTGCAAGTGCAGACAATGTAGAATTCAAACAACGCATCACAGACAACAACAAAAACACTTTGTTCAAAACAAACCTCTTTGTTGGCGGAATTGCTGGCACAAACAACGGCGACATCGCAAATTCTTATGTAGCATACTTCAGAGCTGAAATTCAAACTGGTTCAAACTTCTATGTTTCAATCGGTGGCGTGGCTGGTGCAAACAACGGTGCAATCAACAACACAAAAGTTACACTTCCAGTTATCAAAACAACTGGCAAATATTATGCAATGGCTGGCGGACTTGTTGGCAAAAACAGCACAATTTCAAACGGCAATTCAACTAACGGCACAATCGTCAATTCTTCAGTTGCTGGTGGAACAATAGACCTAGAGTTTGCAACAAACGGCAAATCAGCAAACAACAACAAAAATGTTTCAATCATAGCAACTGGCTCAATGGCTGGCGGACTTGTTGGCTTTGACGACAGAACAACAGCAGCATATTCAATCAGAAATTGCTCAACAACTTTGGCAAAAATCTCTGGCTTCTTCGCAGGCGGCATTTCTGGGCTTTCATATGGCAAAGTTTCAAATGTTTCAGTTGGCAACCCAACTTCACTTGAAACAAAAACAGAAATCATAGGCTTCCATGCTGGCGGCTTTGCAGCAGGAATTGCAGACGGCTTTGTTAAAAACAGTTTTGTTATTGCAACAGTAAAATCTTGCTCAACAACTGGCAGTTACAATGGTGTTTCTTCAATAGTTAATATGGAAGTTTCAGCAAGTGCAGGATATGCAGTTATCATTTCAAACAATGCACAAGTTGCTGGCAACTATGCAGTTGTCACATTCGGCGGCGAGGGCGTAAGCTTCTCAACAACAGCCGACCTTGAAGACAAATATGTCGGTGGCAAATTCACTGGAAATATTTATCAAGAATCTGGTGCAGTAACTGCTCCAAACATTGGAACAAAACTTACACAAGAGCAAATTACAGGTGTTGGCGGCGACTTCTCAAACTTCACTCGCAACATTGGCTGCGAAGGCAACGCTCATGACATTTGGAATCTTGTCGCTGGACAGTATCCAACACTCAGATAAGAATAAAAAAAGGAAACCTTTTCGGTTTCCTTTTTTGATACAAGATGTAGTTCTGAGAAATATATATTTTCCTACAAAACCAAGCCAAAACTATTATTCTGCTTTCATTGCTTTTTCAAATTCTGCAAGAATAAGAGATTTGATGTGTTCTCTTGTTTCTGTGTCCAATGGATGCACAATGTCCTTATGGCCGCCATCAAGAGTTTTTCTGCTTGGCATTGCGATAAAGT
>CAKVNA010000070.1 GCA_934776915.1 uncultured Clostridia bacterium | reverse complement strand
AAGTGGCGGTCACGAGGGGACAATTTATGTGGTGAGAGAAATGCAAAAAGAAAACCTTTCACCAAAGCAAAAGAAATATTTTGAGCAGAAACTTGAAAACTTTTCGGACAGAAGCAGTCAAAGCATTGAAGAAGTTAAGGATAAACTTGCAGACACATTTGGCTTTGACAAAGACGGATATTTGGAACTGGACATTGGAACAAGAATTCTGCTTGCAAAAATCAACCTTAATTGCACAATTTCAATCTTTAACAGTGCAACAGGCAAACCTGCAAGGCTTAAAGGTGAAGAAAAGTGTCAAGGCGAAAATGTTAAAAAATATCTCAAACAACTTGAAAGGGAAGTTAAGGAACAACGCAAAAGATTGTGGACAAGCTTTTTGGAGTTTAGGGGATATGACCTCGCAACTTTCCGCAAGTGCATTGTGAACAACTGCCTTCTAAATTTTCTTTCGCAACACCTTTATTGGGGAAAATATAAGAAAGACAAATTGTGCGAAGTTTGTGTCTTTCATGACGACAGGCTTGTGCATGAAGCAGGAAATGTGCTTGACGACCTTGACGACTACACCATTGCCATTTTGCAACCACTTGACGCAGAACTTTATGCCAGCAGACTTAACGGCAGAATTAAACTTCTGTTTGACCAAATGAATTTCCCACACTTCAGAGCAGACGAAACCGTAGCAAATTGCAATTATGTTGATGTGTTGTCAGGCGTGTTCTGCAACGCACAACTGTTTGTTACAAGACTTGAAAAATTGAAGTTTAAGGTGGCGGACCTTGATAACCGTGGCACTTTTGGAACATTGTTTAAGGCAAACAAAAACTTAAACCTCATTACAACGGTGGAATTTGAGCGAGTGCCAATGACAAACCAAAACTGTGGCACAACACTCGGGAAAATAAGATTTTATGACCTCTCCCGCCAAACCAAAAACGGCAAAATCTACGCCCTAAACAAGTCCGAAGCTATGACAATTAAAGAAATAAACGAATATATCCTAAGCAACGAAATCGGACAAATTATCAAAGCAACAAAAGGATAAAAAAAACTCCCAGTTGGGAGTTTTTTTACAATTTAGTTTTGTGAATTTTATAAGTTTTTATTTGCTTTTCACTGGCTTTTTTTCGTTGTAAGATTTGTTGTGAGGCGAGGTTTTTGAGAGTTTGTGGGTTGGGGAAGATTGCTCGTCTTTGTCATGGTCATTTTCAAGTGCACCCGAGGACTTTCCATGTTCTGCAATTTCGCTGCCCGGTTTGTTGTTTTCCACCAAGATATATGGCTTTAGGCGTTCGATGTTGCTTTCTTCAAGTTCCAAAAGTCGCTTGCCAAAGAAGACAAGTTCGGGTTTGCATTTTTGGCAGTCAGATAGAACACTCATCAGGTCAATTACGCCCATAGTCGTGCCATAAATGTTGACGCTGGCAATCTTTCTATTGGATTTGTCAAGCATTGTCGCCATGTTTACAGAAAACCACATTCTCGCTTTTTTAAAGAACCCGTTGTTCACCAGTTCAATGTCCATGGCTTGAGCCAAGTCCTCGCAACTTTCGCTAAACTCGTCATAATTTTTAAACTGTTTCTTAAGTTCTCTTTTAAGTTTGCTGTCTTGGACTTTCTCTATAACATTGTTTATAGATTGCATTGCTGTTTGAATGTTTTGATGCAGTGCAATAAGCAGATTTGTGTTCAATTCCTTTTGACTTTTTGGCATAATAGCCCCCTTTTTTCATAGTTAGTTTGGCGGGTTTTAAAAATTTTATACATTTATATACAAAAAATTAGGTCTTGACAAATCAACAAACAAAAGTATAATTTTAGTGTAATGAGGTGAATTATGACAGACTGGACTTTTAACAATGAAGATGTTTCACAATTTATGATTGAAAAATCTTTTATCAAATCGGACAAAAATTTCCCAGTTTTTAATAACAAAAAAGGACTTTCGCTTATGGTCGGAAGAAACGGCGATTTGACAACCTTGTGGAAAATTGAACCATGCAGATTTTGGCAAGTGCAAAGAAATCTCTCAACCGGCGAAGAAAAATTTATTGACGATTGGACTTTCCAGTGGATGGATTTTTTGGCACAAAAACATGGGCAAGAATACATTGACTATCTAAACAGTTATATTCCACAACTCCAAAAAGAATATAGGCAATTTCAATCAAGAATTATGGCAACAAGAACTGAAAGGGAATTGAGAGGCCTCCCAGAATGTGTGCTTATTAAGCAAATTGAAAGTTGCCCAAACATCGGCTCCACAAATGACGAAGACGAACAATTTGAAGATTTTTCGGGGCACAAACAACGCTTTGACACAAAAGTCTATCGTTATATGGAAATGAAGTGGAACAAAATCAAATATCTTGAAAAACATTTCTCGCAAAAACAAGACTCTGAACGTGAAATGTAAAAAGCTCCCCAACGGGAGTTTTTTTATATATAAATAACCCTTTTGCCAGAGCGAATGGCATAATCGACCGTTTTACTCGCCCCGCTACGGCAAGTGTTTTCAATGTGACACACAACAATGTCGCTGTTGTCAACAATCCACCTATTTCTCTTTAAAATAAGCTGTTTTGGATAAACCTTTTCAAGCCCAGCCGAAACAAACCCATCAAAACAAGGCATTAAGTTGTCTTGTTCTTTTTTTGATGGAACAGAACATACAACTCGATATAACTTAACGCTTGGATATTTGCTCTTAAGCCCAGCAACTACATTTGCACACAAATTATCAAATGCACCTCTGTTGCCGTCAAAAAATATTGTATATCCCTCTTTTATCAACACCTCAACAACTTCTTTCACCTTATCTTCAACCCCAACGCACCTAAACTCCAACGAGTGTCCTGCGAAACAAACTGTATTCATATATACCCCTTTTGTAATATATTTACACAAAGTTACGAAATATGTAATAGATAATAACATAAATTGTAAATAAAAACAAACAATATACGATAAGAGGGAATATTGACGAAGATATTTTTGTTACTCTAGCTTTAGAGGGAAATAGATATGACAAAACAAGAAATTCTTGACAGAATTGGTTACTTTATGGGAAGGAGAAATATCTCTGCTTATAAAATAGGATTGGAACTAGGACATGCCAAAACATATTTTTATAGAGTTCAAAGTGGTGAAATTGATTTGACAGTTGATTGTCTGCTAGAAATTTTAGATATTTTAAATGTTTCGACAACGGAATTCTTTTGCCCATTTATATCTGAAAAAGATGTAAAGGAATTTAACGATTTTAAATCGCTTTCGGAAGAAAATAAGCAAACAATCATGGAACTTATTAAAAAATTAAAGTAGGATTTTTTATGGATATTTGTAGAAAAATTGACATGATGAGAGTTGCGAAAGGGTGGACTTTTTATAGACTAAGTCAAGAAACTGGTCTTTCTCAACAGACTTTTATTCGTTGGATGAGCGGGAAGACTGTCCCTACTATTCCAGCACTTCAAAGCGTGTGTGATGCATTCGGAATAACACTTGCAGAATTTTTTGCCGATTTATCTGGTGAACAAATTGTAGCAGTCACTTCGGACACAAAAGAATTATTTGAAAATTGGAAATATCTATCTGCGAGCGAAAAACAATCAATTCTTGCAATTATGCAAAATTACATAAAGGGCAATAAGTAAATATAGTATAAAATATCGGAAAAAAGTATGTAAAATGACATTGTTACATTTTTTCTCTTGACAATTTGGCGTGTTAAAAATAAACTTTATGCAGATAATAATTTAGGGGAAAAAATGAGAAGATTTTGGGAGAAGGTGAGAATTTGGATGTTATGCATAAATTACACGCTTGTTATGGCGTTATTGTGCATAATCATTTATGGTGCGACTGCTCAAAGGGCTTCTTCAAATGTGACTGTAACTTACAACCGCCCAACATACACTGCGACTTTTGACCCAAATGGCGGAACTTGCGACACTGCAAGCAAAAACATAAAACTTGGTGACAATTATGGTACGCTTCCAACTCCAACTAGAACGGGGTATGACTTTTCGGGTTGGTTTGCGGGAGGTTCTGCAATATCAAGCAGCACGCAATACAAAACAGTCGGCAACACAACCTTAACTGCAAGTTGGAGTGCAAAAACATATACAATAACAAGCGGAACAAATCTCACTGGTTCAATTATTTCTGTTCCTTCAAGCGGTACTTTTGCTAGTAGCATTTCAATATCTTCAAGCGGAAGTGCGACTGGTTATAACTATTTGCTATCTAATATAAAGATTTATTCGGGGAATTCTACAAGTGGCACACTCATTGCAACAATAAATTCAGCCTCCTCTTCATGGACAATGAGTGAAACATATTACTCATCAGTTTATATTTACGCCACTTGGACAAGAAGTGCAAAAACATACACATTGACTTTTAATAGACAATCGGGAAGTGGTGGCTCTGCAACGGCAACAGCAACTTACAACACAACTGTACCAAATATATCTGTTCCAACCCGTGCAGGCTATACATTTGGAGGTTATTATACCAGCACAAACGGATCTGGAACGCAATATTACAATGCTTCTGGTACAGGTCTTAGAGCATGGACAACAGACAGTGGTGCAACACTTTATGCCAAGTGGACTGCAATACCAACTACATTAACTACAAGCACAAGCACGGTTTCTGTTTCTCCGGGGGATAGCACCTACAAATCAGGGTGGATAAAACTCAATCTTGGTGGTGGCGGTGGCAGGTGGACATTACAATGCACCAAATTAAGTATAAAAGCTGGCTCAGAAGATTTTGAAAGCATTCGTAATGATAGTGATTATTCAAATCAGAGATTTGTAAAGAGTAGCACATCTGATGTGCTATTCCAAACAAAGCAAACAGAATCAGAATATGCAGACAAAGTAACTGGCGAAACAACAAGCTCTATAATTTGGTTGCATCATTATTTATCGGGTGTTTCATATATTGATTCTGACGGAGTAAAGGAACCGTTGAGAATGTATTTCACATTTACAATTCGTGCAACAAGCGTTTACAATGGAACATACAAAGATATTCAAGTTCAGATGATTTATCTGTATGACGAATAAAGAAACTGGTGATTTGTTTTGTATGACGATAAAAAAAGACTGGAAAATTCCAGTCTTTTTGCTTGTATATTTTGTTTGCAAGGGTGGGTTACTTTCTATCCACTTTTGCCA
>CAKVNA010000069.1 GCA_934776915.1 uncultured Clostridia bacterium | reverse complement strand
GCTGGATAAGCGTTCAAAATGTGCTTGATTTGTGGCGAGGGATACAAAAAATGGGCAGATTTCAACATAGAACAAGTTTGTCCCCGCAAAAGCCATTTTGGAAACGGCAAAACACAGCACTCCAAAGACAATTAGGCACACAACACCTCGCCACAAATCAAGCACATTTTGAACGCTTATCCAGCCCGTAAAAGCCATCATCAACGCCACCATAACAATTATACTGCGAGAAATGTAAAACGCCAAGTTGTTTATGTCATAAATTGGCAAACTTTCCACAACCCCCACTGGATAAATTATTGTTGCAATGGCAAGCAGTGCAGAAATTGAAAACACAAAATCTAACCCAAAAGTTCTTGTCTTTATATCCCTTTTCTTAATAACTGCAAAAAGAAGAAGAATTATGCTAACCCACATTGAAAGAACAAAGCCGTCAAGGTTTGTGGCAGCCAAAAAAGTTGCTTTTTCGTCAACACTTTTAAGATACTTGCACCTAAAAACAATTCGCACCACTTCAAGGGCAATAAGCAACCCCGTGCAAATGGCGACAAATATCCTCTGCTTTGAAAATTCGTGACGGGACACAAGCATGGAAAAGAAAATTACCACAACCATGCAACACAAAATAACTGCAATATGTCCAGCGGATAAAAGTGACTTTATGCCCCCCGCAATGTTTAAATTTACAAACATTTCATTCTCCTATTAAGTAGTTTAGAAAAAAAACACAAATTTGTCAAAAAAAACTCAATAGTTTTCGTTCTTTTGTTGATTTTTTTGAAAATATGTGCTATCTTAATTGCGTCAAGAGAAGAAATAAGGCTAATTTCATAAAATTCGAGCCTTTATGTGCTTTGCAAAACTTAATATTTTGTTGCAAAGAGCAAATGAAAATATGCAGGTATAGTTTAGTGGTAAAACTTTTGCTTCCCAAGCAAGTGATACGGGTCCGATTCCCGTTACCTGCTCCAAAACAAAATAAATCCGAACACGATAGTGAACGGATTTTTTTGTTTTGTACTTTTCTTTCTTATTTTTTCGTTTTTCGTTCTTCTTTTAAACACGGATTTATTTTGAAATAAAAAATAAAAAAGAAGAAATAAAAGTTGCGGTAGAAATCTCTTCGAGATTTAAAGTTTAGATCTATCCATTATGTGAATTATTCTGACCCTTTTTCAATAAGTTTTAAATCTTTCAATTTTACACAGATGTCATCTCCAGAAACATTTCCATCTTTATCCACACATGTAAAATCCACTAGTATAGAACCATCTACAGAATAATCTATGCAAACCACTCCTCTGGCACCTTTATGTATACCTTGACTTGCATACTCTTCGTCTTCAACACAAAGTTCAACATAATCATATTCTTCAAACTTTAATTTTTCAAATTTTTGTTTTTTTAACAAGTTTTCTTCACTAAATTTATTTGATGATTGAATTTCATTCCACAATTCTTTCGGAAATTCAAAATCCACAATTTCTAAATCACTATCTGGCACCACTGCTGATGCATAATCGTCAACAATTTTGTCGTTAAAAAAGACTACCAAACTTTTGCCATTTTGCATATCTTTCATAACAATCCCGCTTACACCGCTGTAGAGCCCACACAATTTATTTTTCCAACTTGCTTTTTTCAATCTAACTATACTCTTTTCTTTCATTTTAGTCCTTGTAAATAATTTTAAATTTGTCTGGGTATCTTTTTTGAACCAAATCAAAACAATATTTAATTCGGTCTAACACACACTTGTTATACTCATTTTCCTTTCCATTAAAGCCAATAAGTGTAATTTCGCATGGAGGATCTATCCAACATGTCAACATATCCATCAATGCATCGGCGTTTTTCCCAAACCATTCAGGCAGATTCATTCTCTTTTGAATGATATCATAAAATTCTTCTCCCCATTTAAATTCATTTCTATTAAATTCGTATTTTTCCATTTCTTTCTCCTTTTATTCAACCACTATGAAAGATTTATAATGGTCTTCAGTTTTAAAAATCAGTCCATCATTTGAATAAACTAATCTATAGTCATTTCGATATCCACTTTCATAATCAATGTCACACTCATGCCATATCCGATTGGATGGTAATTTTTTTTCTACATTGTCGTAAACATCTCCGCCAATCATTTTCCCTGGAGCAATTTTAGCCAAATTACCCAAACGCCTCACCCAGCCAGATGCTTCAGCTTCTTCCTTACTTATGTAATAGTTTAAAAGTTTGCCATAATTATGCAAATGATAATCCGCACCGTCAATGCCACGTTTTGTCGCAAATCCAATTGAAATTCTTCTTGCAGGAACAAGTTTACACTTGCAATTTACGTGAAACAAATCTACAACTGATTCATCACGAGCAAAAATATGTCGCTCTCTATCCACACAATCTTTGCAGTGATTTGGATTCTTTCCAAGTCTCCACTCGCACCATTTATCAGATTTTTCATATCCGTCATAATATTTTTGATTATCAAAGATATCTAATTTACTCTCAATCAATGACTTTATCTTGTTTATGGCAGATTCAAAAATTCCACTCATATTTTATCATACCTCCTTTTTTAATGCAAAAGGTTGAAGAGACATTTTCGTCTCTCCAACCTTTCTATACTTCCATTTTGTCACTAAAAATGCGTAAATCAAGTTTTAGTGACATATTTTTTAAAGAAAATTTGAAATAATAAAAAAATGAGAATTTACTTCTCATCTCTTTTTTCAAACACCATAATCACTCCAAAGTTTGGCGTTCCAATGGCACTGACCAATTTGTATCCTTGTTCATATTGCTCATTCGCCACACGCTCAATTTCGTCTGTGCGTTTTTCGGCGTTTCTTGTGGTGTTTATCAAAAGGGTTTTGTACATACTCACTCCTGTGTCAAGTTTCTCAAAATATTGACAAAACATCAATCAATTTTGCAAAGTGAAAATTTTGTCGAACAGTTTAAATTTATCATATTTTAATATACTTTTCAACCATTTTTATATACTTTTTCATTTTGAAAGGAGAAATATTTTTTGCCCAAGATATTTGCCACAAAAAGTCTTTTTTGCTAAAATATTGTTAAAGAAAAATTAGGAGCGAAAGATGAATATTGTTGTGTGCGTAAACGAAAACGGAAACTTTGTGTCATTTTCAAAACTTCTTGCAAGACCCAAAACTTTGGACTTTGTTTTTAACCTTTTCCAAAACAAAATTCTTTTGTGCAACGAGCAAGATGTCAAACTTTTGAAACTTTCTCCTTGTGCGAAAATGATTGTCAAAGACCAAAATTTTAAACAAAAATTTCCAGACTTTTTGACCCCTCAAGCAGAATTTATGCAAAATGAAACAGTCGCCACAACAGAGGAACTATCCCACCTTGCAATAAGACTTAACCCAGCAAGGACCTTTGCAGCCGGCTCCTTGGCAGAAGAAATTTTAAAGACATCTTTCAAAAACCTCCCCGCTACAAAAATTTACCTCGTGACACTTTCATCAACCCTCAATATGCCCACCATTCAAAATATCCTCCCCGCCACTTACAAAAAAAACAAGACCCACAACCCAATTATTGACGGCACAAACCTCGACTATGTAAGTGAATATGTGTTAAAAACTCAAAATCCACGACATTCATTTGACAACTGAGGTGCAAAGGGATATTATATTTGTATCATAAAAATATTTTCTGTATAAGTATATATTTATATGGAAAATTCGGAGGGAGAAATGAAAAATTTAAAAACAATTCAAACAATAAGCAAAGTTCTTTATGTGTTAAGCAAAATTGCATTTATCTGTTGCATTGTTGGGACAAGCGTTTTTGGGTTGGGAATTATCAGTGTTGCAAGTCTAAAAGACAACCCTGAATTTTTGCAAATGGTTGCTGAAATGGGCGAACCTTTTAATTTTAACATATGGCTTTGCACTTGCATTTGCGGACTTGTGGAGTGTGGCTTTGGCATTGCAATTTACTACTTGGTGCAAAAGTTTTTTAAGTTTGAACTTGCTTGCGGCGACCCATTTAAGGTGGAAGTTGCAGACAGAATGAAAAATCTTGGAATTATAAGACTTATTTTGCCACTTGCGTGTTCATTTGTTTTGGGAATTATCACAGGGGCATTTGGCGTTGAGTTCAGTTTTATAAGCGGCTTTGACATAACAATGGGCTTTGTGTATCTTGTTGTGTCTATTCTCATTCGCTATCATCTTGACCTTGAACAAAAGCACATTGCAGAACTTGTAAAGGGCGACATTGAACTTGTATCTGACGAAAAGACTGACAACAAAGATAACATTTAATAAGGATAGAACTATGTTAGAAATTAAAAACCTATGCAAATCTTTTGGCGACAAAAAAGCAGTGGACAACTTAAGTCTGACGATTGCAAATGGGGAGATATATGGCTTTATTGGGCATAACGGTGCGGGCAAAACAACGACAATAAAGGCTTGCACGGGCATTATGCCTTATGACAGTGGTGAAATATATGTTAATGGGGTTTTGTTAAAAGAAAACCCCATTTTGTGCAAAAGTCAAATTGCCTACATTCCCGACAATCCAGACCTGTATGAATTTATGACGGGTAGTCAATATCTAAACTTTATTGCAGATATTTTTGGTGTTTCAACATCGGACAGAAAGTCTAGAATTGCAGCACTTGCCGAGGTGTTTGAACTCACAAGCGACCTTGACAAAAGCATTGCTTCCTACTCGCATGGGATGAAGCAAAAACTAGCAATTATTGGGGCGTGGGTGCATAAGCCAAAACTTATTATTATGGACGAGCCATTTGTTGGGCTTGACCCAAAGGCCTCGCACAGTTTGAAACTTATGATGCGAGAGTTTTGCGACAAAGGCGGCAGCATATTCTTCTCTACTCATGTTTTGGAAGTGGCGGAAAAGTTATGTGACAAAGTGGCTATTATTAAAAATGGCAAACTTGTTGCACATGGCACAATGAAAGAAGTTAAAGGTGATAAGTCGCTTGAAAATGTCTTCTTGGAACTTGAGGACGGTGAGCAAAATGTTTAAGACACTGCTCAAAAAACAACTTTTGGAACTCAATGCAAGTTTCTTTCAAAATAGCAAAACTGGCACAAAGCGTTCGGCAGCGTCCAGCGTCACAATTATTGTTGCTTTCTCGCTTATCTGTGTGTATATGGGCGTTGTGTTCTTTATGATGGCAAACGACATGTGCAAAAGTCTTTTTGAAGTTAATCTTGGCTGGCTGTATTTTGCGATAATGTTTGGCATTGGCTTAATGTTGGGTGTTTTTGGAAGTGTGTTTAATAC
>CAKVNA010000068.1 GCA_934776915.1 uncultured Clostridia bacterium | reverse complement strand
ACATTGTTCCCAGTGTAATAAACTTCATCTTTTACAATTCTTTTTGACGAAAATTTAAACATTTCTTCTTCAGATTTAATATAATATTCGCCAATGTAAAGAATGTAATAATAATCACCAGTGTTGTAGTTGTCATGATAAATTGCTTTATAAATGCCTTTTGAAAGTGGTTGAATGGTCTTTTGTGATTCGGTTATTTTGCCAGAATAAACATATTTTGTAGGCTCCCAAGCCTTTGAAGTTTGAGAGTAAACTTGAAGTTCAAAACGGTCAAGATACAATGCACTTCCCAGGTCATAATATGGCAATGTTAGTGAATAATATGTTTCACCTGTTTGAGAGTTGGTTGTAGAGCCAATTTCTGGAGCGTCAAGTTTTATGTCTGTGTTTTCTGGAATGATGTTGATTGACTTTGAGGCTGAGCCATAAAGGGAATTGTGCTTTGAAAGACTGATTGTAAATTTTGTCATAACTTCAGCAGAGAATTCTTGTTTTAGAGCCTCTATTGTTGCATTGTCAAGTGTCTTTGAAAATGGGGTAAGGGATATTTTGCCAATTTCTGTGTTTGTGCGTCCGTTTGTAATTGTTGCAACTCCCCATCCAAAGTCACTATAAAGAGAAGTCATTTCAAACCCGCCACGAAGTGTAATATCACTGTCAAGTGTGCTTGAAACGCTTGCTCCCGCTAGGTCTTTTCCTGCAAAGTGCAAGACATTTGAAGTGTTTGATTGTGGGATATACACTGTATAAGCTCTGTAATTTCCTGCATAGTCTTTTTCTATAATTTCAAAATGTCCATAAGGGGCAAGAGAAAGTGCGGTTAGTTGTTGGGTTAGTGGTTGATTTGAATAGTTAAGTTTGAAGTATGTTTCATTTTCAATGCGGATAACATTGTTGTTCAATCCTTCTTCGCTGAACTTTGGATATTGAGCAAATCTCACATCAGAATATATGCTTGTGTTCTTCATATCTGGAGTTATTGAGCCATATCCATTTTGATATTTGTCATATCTTCTAACATAGAAGTAGTTTGCAGTGTCATTGCTATTGTATTGCAACGCAAAGTTGCTTGAAACACCAAATGAATAGGTGAGTGGACTTGGCTTGCTTTCAAATTGAGCAAAATTAAATTTTTCTTCTTTAAAATCGCTTCTATTTGTAAAATATCCGTCAAGGAAGTTTTCACTTGCAATAAGATTGTCAATATTTGTGTTTGGCTTTGTCCTATCAATTTTTAATGTGTAATATGTTGAGGCAAAGTTGTATCCGCTAGAATTAACATAACTATCTGGATTTTTATATGTAAACACAACTTCATAAGTCGCTTCGTCAGTTAGGTCAAAAGAGAGTTTGTAAGTAAATCTGTAATAGTTTTGCCCGTCATAAACATAAGGTTCGCTTGAGCCACCATAATAGGAAATTTTGAAATCTGTTATAAATGGCTTGATGTTGTTGTTTCCGACAAAATCATAATTTTCACTGCTTGCTATTTCGTTTTTGTTAAAGTTTTTAAGTTCTATTGTTTGACTATCACGACTTCCACCAAAAACTTTTGTAACTTCAATTTTATCAATGCTTGCTTCATAAGGTGTTCTAGGGTCACTCCATGTTGCATAAATGTTGTTTCCGTCAATGTTTGGAGTATTTATGCTATAATCATTTCCAAGTTCGCTTTGAAGTCTTGTGTCAGAAATGTTTTCGTCTTTGTCAGTTTCTGTCCTATAAAAGTCAACTTGTGGGGAAGAAGTATTTATTTCAAAAGCATATTCAAGAGTGTTTGGAGAGATGTTTCTTTCGCCCGTTGCCATATTGCTATAACCTGTGTTGTCGGTAATGGTTATTTTATATTTTCCTTCTGATCTGAATGTAAACATTCCACCCAATTCACTGCAGGTGTAATAGCCCGCATTGTTTATTCCGTCAGCGACATAAGTTTTTCCTCTTGTCAAATCTTGAATTGAAACATTGAGTTTTGCAAAGTTATATTTTGTGGCAAGATAGCCATTGTTTGTTTTAATAAAATATTTGTGTGAAGGCACTGCAATAACAACAGGAAGTCTGTTTGTAAGCAGATAATTGTTAGATTTTTTAAGGAAGTCTTTAAATACCCACCCGTCACTATCTCCAAGCATAGCCATAATGTTGTCGCCAACTACTCTTGTGTTGTTTTCTTCTTCAATAATTCCATTTCTGTCAACATAAACTGTATAACTTCTTTCAATTTCGTCATGCTCAAGAAGTGAAAGTTTTTTGTAAGTCCCAGTTGAACTATCAAGATAATATTTTCCGCCATAATATTCATTTTTTACAATGTCATAATATGGGGCAGGGGTGCCACTTGCATCTGCATATGGTCCACCACGAAGAATACGAGTTAAGACATATTTTCCAGCGGTGGTTGTTGCTTTTTGAGAAACATATTCTGTGTTGATGTTTGAAATTGTATATTTGCCAGAAGAAGAAACTGGAATTGTAAGAGAATCTGTTTTGCTTGGTGTCTTTGCATATGGATAATCTGCCATTGAATAATCTGGGCTGGCAACATTGTAAACATATGGATAGAATTTGTATGTTAGAGATTGAACAGTGTAATATTTGCTTGTTTCTGCCTCTTGTGGAACAGAGAACTCAAAACTCAAAAGGTCAAGATTTGTTGCAGAGTTTCTTGCAAGATTGTGTCTGTCTGTTGACGAGTTGCTTGTTGCAACAAAATATCCTCTTATAGCGTCAAAATTGACATGCAACTCTCTGGCTCTTTCTTTGCCATTTTCATTTTTAACAACAAACAAATAATCTTTTTCGCCAGAATATTTTATGCCGTCAGTTTCCACTGCAATAACAGTCACCGAACTTGGCTTGTTTTCTTTTGTATTTGGATTGAAGGAATCGTCAAGTTGGTCATTTACATAATAGGACAAGAGTTCGTTTTTAAGGACAATGTAACTTTCTCGTGGACTTGCAACTCCCGTTTGGGTTGTTGCTGAATTTAGACTTGGGGAAGAAACATAATATCCCGCAAGGCTTGACAACACATCATTGTAAAAACTAAAGGAAAAATTGGTTTGTCTATCAATATATTCGCCAGTTTGAAGGTCATAGGAAGCAAAATATCTTGGGTCTGCAATCACAATGCTATCGTCAGAATTGTTTGCCGCCACCCCAATAGCTTTGTGTGTGCCGAAATACAATCTGTTATTTTCTGTTTGGAAATTGTTTGGATTTGAAACGACATCAAATGTGCTTTGTGTTTCCGACCCAAACTTGCGTTGTAAGATTTCTGGAGAAGAATTATCTACAAGCACACAAACAGAAAAACTGTTGCCACATTCGTCATAAACATAGAAGAAATATAGACCTTCGTTTTTAAAATAACTGTTTGCATTAAGCATAGTTTGATTTATGCTGTTTTGATAATTTGTTTCAATGTTTTTTGCAAGGGAAGAAAGATTGTAGTTGTTTGTAATGTATCTTTCGCCATTTGCTCCGTCTAGCATAACTGGGGTTGCTGAGCTGTCTTTTACAAGACTCATATATGCCACATAGCATGAAGTTTGAGAGCCACTTGCTTTGTTTGCCCAAGAAAGAGTGAAAGGCTTGTTTGTAACATAAAGATTGCTTGATAACATTCCAGAAGTTAGTGGAGTGGAAGAAAGTTGTGTTGCCTTTTTGTATGATGATGTTTCACTGTCATACATTGCTTCAAAAACACCAATGTTACTAAACCCGTCCTTGTCAATTTTAAAATTGTAACTTCCCATGGCAATGCCCGAGCTTGTTTCAAGAGTAACATTATATGCACCAGAAGTTTGGAAGGTAAAGTTGTCATTTTCCTTTGTTACAAAGTAGTTATATTTTACATTGTCAACAACATAACTATCTTTTGTGTTTAAGGATAGTGTATTTTTTGCTCCATAATTTTTGTAATCTGAAGCATATCTATAGCGAATATAAATTGGTGAATAAAAGGCGTTTGGCTCATCTTTTATAGAAACTCTAACTTTGTCCTTTGTATATTCCCCAAAAGTGTGGGCTGTTGTTGCAACATTTTTGTCGTCATAACTTATTGAGTGAATGTTAAGAGCCCTTGTAGAGTTGTCAATTTGGAAAAGCACACATTGTGAGCCTGAAATTGTTTGTTTTTCTGCACCGCTTTCGTCTGTGTATGGCACATCAACAGAATAGTCAATCCACATAAGCCAAATGCCGTCACTTGTTATTGCAGAAAATCTGTTATAAGTAGAGCCGTCATTGTTAATAAGTGCCTTAAGTTCCTCAACGGAGTGATTTGTTTCGCCTGTGCCTTGTATGCCCATAAGATAATCTTTAACATTGCCCAGTGTTGCTTGGTCTTTTATAAGCAAGAATTTTGCTTGACCATTTGTCATTGCTCCAAAACTATGAAATCTGAGTGGTGCTATGTTTGTTTTTGCAATAGATAGTTGTCCGTCAACACTTGGAAGGGCAAATCTGTTGCCAACTTTTGCAAGGTCAACCGCTTCTTCTGCGGCAGTTGTTGTTGAGTTGTAAGAAACAATGGTTGTAAATATTTTTGATGTTTCGGTATTTCTTTCAAGAGATTTTTCAATGCCATCTTCGCTGTATCTTAAATCATATCCAAAGATAACAAGTTTTTGTGAAGAAAGAACATCACGAATGTCTTGCGTTAGGGAAGAACTGTCCAAAACTTGAAAGTTGCCGTCAGAATCTCTTGCCACAATTTGAAGATTGAAGTTATAAATTCCTTGCATTGTTGAAGTTCTAAGGTCGGTTGAGTTTGGAATAATAAAGTTCTTTTCAAAGTCGTCAAAATCTAGGACTGCCTTATATTTCATATCGCCTACGCTATGTGTCTCGATAACATAGGTGGCGGCAGTTTTGTTGCACGCAAGTGTAATTCTTCCAGTTGTGCCGCTGTCGGCGCCAGTTTCTTCAAAACTCACAAAGTTCATGTTATAGAAGTTGTTTCCAGCGGAATAATCAAAAGACATAGCATATTTTGAAGCGTCAAACTCCACTTGTGGTGCGGTAGGGTAGTTGTAGTTATAAATTGAATATCCAGTGTCAACACCATTTAGGATATATTGATTTGTATTGGAAATTGTAAGAGGTTTGTTGTTTTGAGTGTAGTCAGCAAAGTCCAAAACATAGAAAGAGAAGTTAAGTGTGTAGGCAGTTTGAGTTTGTTCATATTTGACCATATATGTAATGCCAAATTCCCAAAGACCCGTTCTGTAACTTGTGTCCTTAACCCCGCCAAGATAGTTATCTCCGTCTTGTGTGTGGTCGCCCGAACTTGTTTGCCCTGCAAGTTGTGGGCAGTGCAATGCATTCGCCTTAAGGTCA
>CAKVNA010000067.1 GCA_934776915.1 uncultured Clostridia bacterium | reverse complement strand
GACTGTCCTCCACAAGCATTTCTCTAAATCTATCATAAACCTTTGGTGGAATCATGCTTTCAAATGTGCCATAAATATCTTCTATAGTAAGAATTGCCATCTCTTTGTTGCCCGCTTTTGTAAAGACCTTTTTAACTCCTTCAAGACTTCCGCCACAAACAACTCTCATGCCGTCTTCAATCAAAATGTCACCTGCTGTTTCTTCTGGCATTTCTTCTTCCTCGTCACCGCTTTCTTCTTTTTCAAGTCCGCCTAGCATGGAAGAATTGAAGTTACGCTTTTCAAACTCGTCCATATAGTTTTCAAGTGGGTGTCCTGAAAGATAAATTCCCAACACTTGCTTTTCAAATTTAAGTTTTGCCTGTTTTGCATATTCTGGAATGTCTGGCATTTTGACATAGGTTTTTGCCCCTTGATTGAGGTCAGGGTTGTCAAACAAACTAAATTGCCCTGTGGCTCTGTTTTTTAGGTCCTTTGCAACAACATCCATAACAAGTTCATAAACGCTCATCATCTGTGACCTTGCCACTCCAAAGCAGTCAAAAGCGCCACTTAAAATCATACTTTCAAGACATCTTTTGTTTGCCCCGCCACCTTGAGTTCTTTCCACAAAGTCATAAAGGTCCTTGTATGGTCCAAGTTTTTCTCTGTTTGCGATAATTTCTTCAACAACAGCAATGCCAACATTTTTAAGTGCTGCAAGTCCAAATCTAATTTTGCCGTTTTCCACACTGAAATATGCTTCGGACTTATTCACATCTGGTGGCAAAACTTCAATGTTGTGTTGCCTGCAATAGACAACATATTTTGTTATTTCGTCAATGGAGAAAATTCTGTCGTTTAAAACAGCAACCATAAATTCCACTTCATAATAGCATTTAAGATAGGCTGTTTGATAAGTTATATAGGCATATGCGGCTGCGTGCGATTTGTTAAAAGCATATTTTGCAAAGTCTTCCATGTCGGCAAAAACTTTTCTTGCCACTTCTTCTGGCACACCCCGCTTTAATGCTCCGTCAATGCTCTTTTGTCCCTTGGGGTCTTTCCAGCCGAAAATAAATTTCTCTTTTTCCGCTGCCATTTTTTCAACCTTTTTCTTGCCCATGATACGCCTAACATTGTCAGCTTGTCCAAGAGAATATCCAGCCATGGCTTGCACAATTTGCATAACTTGCTCTTGATAAACAATAATGCCATAAGTTGCTTCCAAAATAGGTCGCAAACATTCGTGGTCATATTTAATTTTTTCTGGGTGGTGCTTGTTATCTACATAGGCGTCAATATATTTCATAGGCCCTGGACGATAAAGCGAAACGCCAGCGATAATATCTTCCAAGCAGTCAGGACGAAGTTTTTTCATAAAGCTTTTCATTCCGCCACTTTCAAGTTGGAATATGGCGTCTGTGTTGCCAGAAGCAATAACTTTAAAGACATTTGGGTCGTCATATTCCATGTTATAAAAGTCAATATCTACTCCATGAATTTTCTTGACAAGTTTTATTGTCTTGTCAATATCTGTCAAGTTGCGAAGCCCCAAGAAATCCATTTTCAAAAGTCCCAAGTCCTCAAGTTCAATCATGGAATATTGCGTTGCAATTTCGTCACCGTTTTTGGCAAGAGGAACATAGTTGTCAACTGGCTCTGGAGCAATCAAAATGCCGCAAGCGTGAGTTGACGCCTGACGAGGCATAGTTTCCACCTTTATGCTCATATTGACAACATTTCTTATTGCGTCATCTTCATCATAAAGTTTTCTTAGGCTTGGAATGATATATTTGTCATTGGCTGGGTCACCTGTTGTGCCAAAATAATATTTCAAAACTGGAGGTTTCTTTAAGCCTTCTGGCAGTTTTGAAGGGATTTCCTTACAAATTTTGCTTACATCATAAAGTGGCAACCTCATAACTCGTCCCACATCTCTTATAGCATTTTTTGCAGCGATTGTGCCAAAAGTTCCAATGTATGCAACATTATCTTTGCCATATTTTCTTTTTGCATATTCAATAACTTCTCTGCGTCTGTCATCAGAAAAGTCCACGTCAAAATCGGGCATAGAAACACGTTCTTTGTTGATAAATCTTTCAAAAAGAAGATTGTATTTTATAGGGTCAACCATTGTTATGCCCGAAGTGTAAGCGACAATACTTCCTGCCCCACTGCCACGCCCAGGGCCAACGGGAATGTTATGTTGCTTGGCGTAGTTAATATAATCCCACACAACAAGGAAATATTCCACAAAGCCTTGTTCACGAATAATATCCAATTCATAATCTGCTCTTGCTTGAATTTCTGGGGTGATGTTTGGATAATGCTTTTTAAGTCCGTCATAGCACAGTTTTTTCAAAAATTCATAAGCGGTCATGCCCTCTGGAACATATTTTGGAATAAAGTTTTCGTTATCTCTAAGCGAGCAGCCGTCTGGAATTGTTGGAATGTCTTTATGGCTTTTTGTTTTGATTGTGACAAAGCACTTGTCAGCAATTTCTTGAGGTGTGTCAAGCGATTCTGGATAAGCGCCCAGAGCTTGTTCCATTTCTTCCCTTGTCTTAACAAAAAATTCATTTGTTGCAAACTTAAACCTGTCGGTGTCGTCAATGTTTTTGTTCATTGCAATACACATCAAAACATCTTGCACTTCGGCATCTTCTCGCTTTATATAGTGCGTGTCATTTGTGGCAACAGTCTTAACTCCCAATTTTTTTGCAAGGTCGTTTAAAGGTTCTAGTATTTCAATTTGTTCAGGTAGCCCATGATTTTGAAGTTCAATATAAAAATCACCTTCGTCAAACATATTTTTAAGTCTAAGTCCAAGTTTGTAGGCTTCGTCAAATTGTCTATTGAGTAATGCTTGTGGAATGTGTCCAGCAAGGCAAGCACTCAGGCAAATAAGACCCTTTGAGTGCTGTTCCAAGACATCATAGTCAATTCTTGGTTTGTAATAAAAACCTTCTTTACAAGCAATGCCATTTAGTTTTAGAAGATTTTGATAGCCCTCGTTATTTTTGGCAAGCAAGATAAGGTGACCAGTGTCTTCTCTGCCCGTTTTGTTAAATCTGTCATGAGCAATATAAAATTCACAGCCAATAATTGGTTTTATCCCATTTCTATAACATTCAGCATAAAACACCAAAGCACCCGCCATTGTTCCGTGGTCGGTTATTGCCACTGCGTTTGCACCTTGTTCTTTAACTTTTTGGACAAGTTGTTTAACTTTTGACGCCCCGTCAAGAAGGCTATATTCTGTGTGATTGTGAAGGTGAATAAAAGTTTTCATAATGTTCCTTTGTCAATTTTATCTGCTATTTTTATTATTCTTGAAAATTGGTGATTTATCCCGCTTTTAGTTATAGGCGTCTTTGAAAGTTTTGTCAAGTTGTCAAGTGACTCCTCTGGGTTGGCAAGTCTTAAGACACAAAGTTCACGAAGATTTATTGGCAACGCCTCAAAGCCTATTGTGTCCTGAATTTTCCTGATCGCCATAACTTGCCTTATACTTGCATTTATTGTTTTTGTTATGTTTGCATTAAGGCAGTTATTCTGCCTGTTGATGTTGTTTCTCACTTCCCTCAAAGTCATTTCATTTTGCAATTTCAAAAGGCACTTTGTCGCCCCAACTATTGCAAACAAATCACTCACTTTTTCTGCTTCTTTTATATATAGCACATAAAGATTATTGCGAACATTTTTTTTGTTTGTTATGCCAAGAGAAAATAGAAGATTGGACACATCATCAGCAAAACTTTCGCTAACAAAAACAAACTCCCAGTGATAGCCACAAAGTTTGCGAATTTTATCCCCGCTTGAAAGCACAATGTTTGAGGTGGAGCAAGTGGCAAAAACACCTTTAAGATAAGTTCTTGCACAGCAATCATTTTCTATAATATGTTCGTCAAGTCCTGGGATAAGTGTAAAATCTCCCCTAGCGTTTGACCTTGCAATTCCGCAATCAAAAAGAAGTCTGTTTGTGCAATTTTGTGGAATAGATATGACATATCTAACTGCTTTGTTTATGTTTGCGTCATCGTCAAGTCGCATTTCTGCATATTCACCATAAAGTGTTTTAAGGCAGTCGTTGACAACATCATACACCTTGTCCATATCGGTTTTAAGTTCAACAAAAATGTCTTTGCCGCTTTTTGTAAGTTCCCCGCACGAGTGAACAACGGCGGACAAAAAAGCAAGTTTGCAACATTCGTTTTGAATTGGGGCTTCAAGACATTCAAGTTTGGCTTCGTGTGCAAATGACATTTCCGTTCTCCTATTTTAAGATTTCAATTTCTTCAACAAGCATTATATCATATTTTTTGAAAACTGTTTCTTTTATTTTGCAAATTATCCAAAAAACATTATTAAATTTTGCATTTCCGCTTTTATTTATAACAAATCCGCAATGTTTTGTGGAAATTTCTGCCCCGCCATGGCTCAGTCCCTTAAGCCCCGCTTGCTCAATAAGAACAGGGGCAAAAGTCCCTTTTGGTCTTTTAAACACACTTCCCGCACTTCTAAAACTGTGTGGCTGACTTTCCCTTCGTCTTTTTAAGATGTCAAAACTCTTTCTTTCTATCTCGTCTTTGTTCCCTTTTTTAAGTTTAAAAACGACTTTCAGAATGACATAGTTTTTATCCGAAAAAAAACTATGCCTATATGAAAAATCTAAATTTGCTAAACATTTTTTGCGTAACTTTTCGCCGTCAAAATAATACACCGTCTGCACAACATCTCTTATCTCTCCGCCAAAACTTCCGCTGTTCATCTTTATGGCTCCACCCACACTACCAGGGATTCCATAACTCCACTCCAGTCCTGACAAAGCGTTTTCCATAGCAAAATTGTTAAGCCGAATTAAACTCACCCCCGCCCCGCAAACAATTTTGTCGTCACGAAGTCTGATATCTTTTATGTTGTTTTTTATAACAAGCAAATCATGATATTTATCGCTCGCCAAAATGTTGCTCCCAAGTCCCAAAATGAAATATTTTAAATCAAGATTTTTTGCCTCACGCACCAGTGACACCATATCTGACGCCCGTTCAACTTCCACATAAATTGCAATTTTCCCGCCAATGCCAAAAGTTGTGTGCGACCTAAATCTTTCGCTAGTCAAAAAACACAAGTGCGGAAACTTCTCCCGCAATAATTTTAAATACTTCTTTGTTTCGTTTTTTCTCATATTCTTCTATATGATTTTTTTCATTCTTCCGTCATAACAAATTTTTATAAAATAAAATTGTTTTTATTTTTTTTATCATTTTTTGCTCATTTTTTTCTCATTTTTTGCTCATTTTTTGCTCATTTTTGTATCATTTTTGTATCATTTTTGTATCATTTTTGTATCATTTTTGTATCATTTTTGTATCATTTTTGTATCATTTTTGTA
>CAKVNA010000066.1 GCA_934776915.1 uncultured Clostridia bacterium | reverse complement strand
GCCCTAACCTATGTCGCAGCCCTTGTCGTGTCCATTCTCAACTTCCTCCGCTTCCTTATCGTCATTCTAAGCAAACGAGATAGAAGATAAAGCAGAAATATTTTGAATGTAAATCTCAACAAAGATATTAAAGCAAAAATATAATTATATAGCAAAAACACCACCCTCTCGGCGGTGTTTTTATTTTTTTTTATTTTTGTTATGACAAATTGCGATAATCGCCAGTTTTTTATTTCTTCTTTCTTATTTATTATTTGAAGTTCAGGTATTTCACAATCCCGCAGGCTATGGCGTAGCAGAGTTTGGTTTGGTAGGCTTTGGTTTGGAGTAGGGCTTCTTCTTGTGGGTTGCTTAAGAATCCACATTCCACAAGCACAGATGGAATGTCGGTGCAATTTACTATGTAATAATCGCCCACTTTGGCGGTCTTTTTTGCACCCTCAACTTGCACGCCAAGTTCTTGTTGCACGCATGTGGCAAACTTTTCGCCTTCTTCGCTTCCCTTTTTGAAAAAAGTCTGCGCCCCCGAACAACTGGACAGCGGAAAGCTGTTCATGTGCAGTGACACAACAAGATTTGGGTTGCTTTCTTCAATAATTTCCTTTCTTCGCTTCATATCACTCTTTTTGAGGTTCTTTTGGCTGGAGTCATACAATCCGTTGCCGTCACTTCTTGTAAGTCTGACGGAAATGCCCATGTTTTCAAGTTGTTTGGCAAGGTTTTGAGCAAAAGTCAAGTTTAACTCGCTTTCATAAACCCCCGTCATTTTGCCAACACAGCCGCCATCAATTCCCCCATGTCCAGCGTCAATTACAACAGTGCATTCACCTTTTGGCATATATCCCACATCTTTCACAGCAAAAAATGTTCCGCACGCACCTGCAACGGCGACCAATATTAAAACTGCTACAATTATCCATTTTCTTTTTAAACAAACAAACATAATATCCTCAAAATATTTTATTAAAAAATGAATAGATATATGCAGAATTTGTTTTTTTTGACGCTATTTTTGACTTTTTGCGACATAATAGTTAAGTTTTTTTTATTTCCTAAAAGGATAATAATATATTTGCCTATAAATTTGTTATTTCCTACAAAAAAACGATTTTTTGCCCATATATCTTGCAAAAGAAGAATAAATATGTTAAAATAAGTTATAAGTGAGATAAAAGTTTAATTTTATCCATAAATGGAGGGAAATATGGGAGAAATGAAAGGCAAATTTGCCAACGAAGAAATGTATAAAAGGTGGAAAAGAAGACTTATTGTCATAGGTTCAATTTTGCTTGTTGTGGGAATTCCACTTCTTATTGTAGGAATTGTCAACTTTGCAAAAATGTTTATTGCTATGGGTAGTAGCGATAACAGTCAACAAGCAATTTCAAGCAACAGCGGAAAAGGTATTTTGGGATTTTTCTTAATGGCTGCTGGCTTGTTTAGCACATTCTATGGGGTTGGCTTTTTTAGAAGGGCTTTCATTCGTGAAATTACTTCTTTCGGGGCGGCAACAGTTGCTCCAGTGGCAAAAGACGTTGTGGACTACTCCGCAGAGGAAATTACACCAAGTGTTGCAAAGTCAGTTAAGACTATAACAGAAGCAGTTAAAGAAGGCATTGTAGGCGAAGAAAATAAATTCTGCTCTGAATGTGGTGCAAAGAACAAAAAGTCTGCAAACTTCTGTTCAAAATGTGGCAAAAAATTTGAATAAAAAATTAGTGACCTAACATAAGGTCACTTTTTTTATACATTTTTAATTATATTCAAACTTGTATTATATTTTTTGCATTTTTGTGTTACAACACAATTTGTGATTAAGTTTAAAACAAATTAAAATAATGCCATTTTAGGCTGTTAAAGTGGAATGTTTGACACTGCCCCAAGGTTTATGTCACTTAGTCCAATGTCGCTCATAAGATTAAAATATCCTTGGCTTGCAATCATTCCTGCATTGTCTGTGCAAAGTTTCATTTCTGGCATAAACACTTGTATATTCATTTTTTCTGCTTGTGTTTTAAGTGCATTTCTCAAATAACTATTTGCCGAAACACCTCCTGCAACACAAAGTTTGTTGCAATTTTTTTCTTTGCAAGCCCTTATACACTTTTCAACAAGAGGGTCAAAGGCTTCCTTTTGAAAAGACGCACAAATGTCTTCTGTGGGAATAGTTTTGCCTTTTTGAGTTAGAGTGTGGACATAGTTTATTATAGCGGTTTTAAGCCCACTGAATGAGCAATCATAACTATGTTTCAAATTATCTTTTACAAAGCGAATATTTGCGCTGCCCTCTTTTGCCCTTTTGTCAATTTTTGGGCCACCTGGGTAGCCAAGCCCCATAACTCTTGCAATTTTATCCCCCGCCTCACCCACTGCATCATCAAGAGTAGAGCCAATTGTTTCAAAATTGGTGTAATCATTGGCATAAACAATGGCAGTATGTCCGCCACTGACAATGAGCCCAACAAATGGAGGCGTTAAGTCCTTGTGAGAGATATAATTGGCACTGACATGGCCACGGATATGATTGACTGCAATAAGCGGAATGTTAAGGCTATATGCCAATGTTTTTGCAAAAGACACACCCACCATCAAGGCTCCAATAAGTCCCGCTCCATAGGTCACAGCAATGGCGTCAATGTCTTGCAGGGTGACCTTTGCAGTTTTTAAAGCTTCGTCCAACACTCCCATAATTGCCATAACATGATTTCTGCTTGCCACTTCTGGCACAACCCCACCAAAGCGAGTATGTATGTCAATTTGCGTTGCAATTATGTTTGAAAGGACTTCTCTGCCATTTTTTACAACAGCTATAGAGGTTTCATCACAACTGCTCTCTATCCCCAAAATTAAAACATCTTTTTGAGTTTTTAGTTTTTCAACTTTCTTCTGCATTTCTTCAAAATACATTTTTCACCGCCTTATAGGCTCTTTTTCAGATAGTCCAAAATAAATGGTTTTATATCCCCGTCCATAACGCCTTCAATGTTTGAAGTTTCATAACCTGTTCTGTGGTCTTTGACCATGGTGTATGGGCAGAAAACATATGACCTAATTTGACTTCCCCATTCAATTTTCTTTATGTCACCTTTTATGTCATTAAGGTTCTTCTTTCTTTCTTCTTCTTTAAGTGCAATAAGTTTGCTCTTTAAAATTTTAAATGCCATTTCCCTATTTTGAATTTGGCTGCGTTCGTTTTGGCAAGTGACAACAATGCCCGTTGGGAAGTGTGTAATTCTTATGGCACTGTCTGTTTTGTTGACATGTTGTCCACCCGCCCCGCTACTTCTGTAGGTGTCAATTCTTATGTCGTCTGGTGAAATTTCTATGGAGTTATCCTCCGAAATTTCTGGCATAACTTCAAGGCTGGCAAAACTGGTGTGTCTGCGTTTGTTTGCGTCAAAAGGTGAAATTCTGACAAGTCTATGAACACCCATTTCCGCTTTCAAATAGCCATATGCTTTGTCGCCTGACACAACAAATGTAACACTCTTTATGCCTGCTTCGTCACCATCAAGCATATCCACAACATTCAAGTCGTAGCCATTCTTTTCACAAAATCTGACATACATTCTATAAAGCATGCTTGCCCAATCTTGTGCTTCCGTTCCGCCCGCCCCTGCGTGAATGGACAAAATTGCATTGCAATCGTCATATTCGCCGTTAAGTAAGGTGGAAATCGTGTTTTCTTCCAAGAAGTCATCAAACTGTTTTATCTTTGTCAAAAGTTCGTTGTAAGATGTTTGGTCATCTTCAAGTTCCAAAAGTTCAAACAAAAACTCAATGTCTTCTTCAAACTTTTCACACGAAGATATAACTGCAAGTTTGCTTTCAATATTTTTTATTTCTTTTCCGTTTTTCTTACTCTTTTCAAGGTCGTTCCAAAAATCTGGGTCTTCTTGTTCCCTTTTCTTGTCGCCTAAAATTTTCAACAAATTTTCCTTGTTAAAGACACTCCTTTAGATAATCACTCTTATCTTTAAGTTTGGAAAAAATTTCTCTTTGTTCATCAACTACCATTTTTTCTCCATTATTTTCCGCAACAGTGCTTATATTTTTTGCCACTGCCACATGGGCATGGGTCATTTCTGCCCACGACTTTTTTGCTGACTGCTTGAGTTGGCTTTGCGTTTGTTTGCAAGTTTTGAGGTTGAGGGCGTTGAGGCTGTTGCACACGCTGAATTTGAATATTTAGAAGATGAGTGCATGTGTCTTCCCTAATTTGCTTAATCATATTGTCAAACATATCAAAGCCGTCACGCTTGTATTCCACTATTGGGTCATGCCCGCCATACGCTTGAAGCCCAATTTCCTTTCTTAACATATCCATTGTGTCAATGTGTTCCATCCACAAAACATCAACAACACGGAGTAGAAAAAGTCCTTCAAATTTTGAGAAGTCAAAGCCCATTTCGTTTGCGTTTTTGGTCACTTTTTCGTATCTATCTTGAACATATTTTAGCACTTTGTCATACACATCTTCAACTTCGCAATCTTCCACAAAGTCTTCTGTTATAAGGTTTGTGTCCTTTTCAACAAGCCTAACTTCAAGTTCTTTGTTAAGTTTCTCAAGGTCCCAATCATAATATGGAATGTCATCATCAATATTGCTATATACAATCTCTTTTACAACATCCGGGAACATATCCAAAACTTCTTGGTGAATATCCACACCGTTTAAAACTTTATCTCTTTCGGCATAAATAAGTTCACGCTGTTGGCTCATAACATTGTCATATTCCAAAACATTTCTTCTTAAAGCATAGTTTTGGGCTTCAATTTTTCTTTGTGCACTTTCAATTTGTTTTGATAGGAATTTAATTTGGAAAGGAGTGTCGTCATCAACACGGAATGCCCTTGCAATCGCCTTCATTCTATCTCCGCCAAATCGTCTGATTAAATCGTCTTCCATAGAAACATAAAATACGCTACTGCCTGGATCACCTTGACGACCAGCACGACCACGAAGCTGATTGTCAATTCGTCTGCTTTCGTGTCTGTCTGTTCCAATGATACAAAGTCCGCCAAGTTCAACAACTTCTTTCTTTTCTTCGTCTGTAACTGCCTTATTTTTTGCAAGCAAGTCAAAATATTGCTCTCTTAATTTCATAAGATCATCACTAAGATTTGCTACATAACTTGAAACAAGTTCAATTTCATTTGGGTTTGCACCTTTGTCCCTAAGTTGCTTTTTGGTCAAAAATTCTGCATTGCCGCCAAGCAAAATATCCGTTCCACGGCCAGCCATGTTTGTGGCGATTGTAACAGCACCTTTTCTTCCCGCTTGAGCCACAATTTCCGATTCTTGTTCGTGATTTTTAGCGTTCAAGACCATGTGTCTAACTTTTTCACGCTTTAGCATTTCGCTTAACTTTTCACTCTTTTCAACAGTTGATGTGCCAACCAAAATTGGACGTCCAGTTTCATGGACTCTCACAATTTCTTTAACAACATTGCGGAATTTGCTGCTTACATCCTCCGATTTCTTCTCTTTGTACG
>CAKVNA010000065.1 GCA_934776915.1 uncultured Clostridia bacterium | reverse complement strand
GATCGTGTATCGGAATAATTTAGTGATGTGCTACACGGGTATATCACAGAAGTTATTATAAAGCACAACTTCATTTTTGCCAAGGAGATTGTAAGAATTCAAATCTGCTCTTGTAATTTTAAGAGTGTTGCCCTCGCCAAAATTGTTTTGAATTGCAAATAGATTGTCTATTGCGTCAGTTGCATTATTATTCTTCCACCAGCCAACAAACTCAAAGCCTTCTCCTCTGTCTCCCGCCGCTGGAAGCGTAAATTGAACCCAGTCGCCGTCACTTTCCATTCCAACAGTCACAAAGTTCACATTTTGAGTAATAGTTGCAACTTCACTCAATTCGTCTGCCCCGTTTAAGTCAAAAACAACAGAAAAACTTTCGTTATATGTCGCCAAAATGTTATCGCCGTCAAAAACATCGTATTCGCTTGTCGCAACATAGAAATATCCGTCAGAAGTTTTTGTTACATTACCATTTCTTCCATTTTGGAATGATGAGAATGTATATCCTTGCTTTTCAATTCCCTCATGCAAGAGTTTCATATTTTCCGCTTGAGAGAATGTTGCTGTATAAATAATTTTCCCATTTTCCAAAGTTGCGTTTTCAGGAAGTGCAACTTTTTCGTCCCAACTTCCGCCATTTAGGTCAACAACAATTTGATATGTCATTTCTTCCCAAACAAGTGTCATTTCGACAACATTGTCATCAAGTTCACCTTCAAGCAAAATTCCCTCAAGTCCAAATTCGCTATATTCCATAAGGAGTTTGTCTGAAAGAGCAAAACTTACTCCGTTATAAAGAACACTTTTTGCCATTTTGACACATCTTGAAGTTGCATCGTCAAAGCGAGTGTTCAAATCATAAAGAACATCACTTAGGTCAACAGTTTGTCCATAAACAAACTTAACTGTTTTCACTCCGCCATTTGCTGCATAATTTCCGCCAACAGTGTCTTTTATGTTAAGCGAATAAACTTTCTTAACCCATTGAGCCACAAATGTTATATCACTAAAAATTCTAACACTTTCACCCACAGCATAGTTCACACCGTCACTCTTTTGCCACTTGTCAAAGTTATAATGCTCTTTTGAAAACTCAAATGGCTTAACTTCGCCGCTTGCCAGCACGAATTTGCCTCTTACACTATCAAGAATGACTGTGTCATAAACATAATTTCCGTCTTCTTTTGCAATTTTATCTGCTGGCCCAGCATTTTCTGCATAGCCCGTTCTATCCGTTCCGTCTTCAAAATCAGTCCCAACAGAAATTTTAACACTTCTTCCGTTTTCTTCTTCAAAGAATGTCGCATATTTTTTGGTCACTGCACAAAGTTTGTAAACAAAAACATTGTTCACTTCATATTTCAAACTATCTTTTGGAATTGTAATTTTAAGTTCGCTTCCAGTTGAGTAATAAGCAGTTGAACTTTCCAAATCGTCTTTTACAAAGTCAATATCTCGCCCACCTATTGTCGAAAGAGCCAAATCGCCCGCAGCATCACTCAAAAGTGTAACATCATCAAACTTGTTAACATCAACCTTTATTGACTTAACAAGAACTCTCATATTTTCATCACTATAAATTTCAACCCTAACATCTTTTCTTTGCCAGTTTGCAACAAGAACAATCTTTTCTTCCCCATTCACTGTCAAACTGTCTGAAATAGCGTATCCAGTTGAACTTTCGTCAAGCACTGTTGAAGGTTGAACAAAATCGCTTGCTACACTTCCATTTTTATTAACAATTTGCCAGCCCGCAAAGTAGAAATAATTTGAGCATGTGTATTCATTTGCAATAGGGGAAATTGGAGCACCATATGTCACATATCCGCCAGAAATTTCCTCACCCACTGCACCATTTTCAGTGGTTGCCCCATTTTGATAAGCAACTTTTCGCCACACGCAGAAAAATTCTTCACCCGAAGAAACATTTGCCACTTCACCCACTTTTACAATTCTTTCTCCACCCGCTGGAGTTTGAGTCAAAGCCACAAAAGTCATGCCGTCAATTTCATTTCCCGCAAAGACAAAACTTCCGTTTCTATCCGTTTGAATTCTTACACTTTTTATTTTGTTATAGTCACTGAAAATTGTTGCAAACTTAATTTCCACCCATTTTGCAAACAAAGTTATGTTCTTTTTAAGCACAATTTCAGTTGCATTATATTCGCACACCGCATCGCCATTTAAATTTGAATTGTCAAACCAGCCGTCAAAGTTATATCCCTCACGCACAAATTTGCTTAAATCTCTGCTTGGCAACTCAACACTTCCACCGTAAGTTGTGGAAAGCGAGTATCTTCCCGTTACACTTTCGCCATTATTGTCAAAAGTCCCACCAGACAGCACAAATGTTGCAGTTACGGTTTTAATTTCCCAGCAAGCAAACACAGTTCTCACACCGTCAACACTTGAAAGCGTGTTCATGAAGTCGTCATTCAAAACAAAGTCAGCCAGAATGTCACTTATATACTCCCCGCTAGCCAAATTTTTTGACATTCCAAGGAAGTTATATCCCTCTTTTTCGAACTCAAAAGTCAAAATTGGCTCAAGCCCAACAAATTTTCTAACAACAACAGAAGTTATATCATTTTGAGTGTCTATATCCGAAACAAGTCTTGTCCCATAAACAGCACTCACAATTTCTTTTTGCCCATTTTGCAAATCAAAGACAAAACTCGTTTCAACGCCACGCCAGTTGGAGTTTATGACAAAAGTTCCGTCAGTCAAAATGTCATCTAAAAGCACTTTTACTTGCACGCTATTTGAAGAACCGCTAATTGCGTAAAGCCTATTTTTTGTTCTAAAACCTTCAAATGTGTAGTTATTTCTTGAAATAGTTGGCAAATCAAAAGTTGCCCCCTCAATCAAGTTTTTCACAACAAACATTCTTTCCGCTTCGTCAAAAGTCACTTCAACGCCACTTGCGTCATACACATAACTCTCGCCATTAGATTGTTGCAAGTTATAGTTAATATTCAAACTTTCTTTTGTGATATTTACACCAGAAACATTTAGGTCAAGGTCGTTTAGTTTTACATATGTATTTTCAACAACTCTTTTATAAACCGCATAAAGATTAACTTCAACTCCACTTAAATATGGGTTGTTTTCTTCTGGATTGTTGTGAGAAGTCAACCCACCTTCAAGGAATGTATTAAGGTTTAGTATTTTGCCGTCATATCTTGGACTTGTGTTAAACCCAACAAGAACGCTTCCCCTTTTCTGAATGCTAGCCACAATATCCCCAAGCCAATCGCCAACACTTTTGCCTTGAGTGGCATTCATTCCAATGCTAGCAACACTTGCTAAATTTGGGTTGGAATAAATATTAAGAGAAGTTACATCTTCATCCCAAACAGCATAAAGATTGAGTTTGTTATTGTCTTTCAAAAATTCTCTTGTAAGTTTCAATCTTTCAGAAGCATTAAACTTATAATAAGTTCCTTCTTTCCCAAAATCAGGGTTGTCAATTTCACCGCTTTCAGTCATAATCTTTGGTGCAATGAAAGACCAGCCTACAAGTCTGTGATAACGAGGATTGTTCAACACAAAACCTTTTGAACTATCAACAGACTTCAACGCTGCATAAGAAGGAAGAACATAATTTTCTTGTCCAAACTTATAAACTCTATCTGCCACTTCATTTTCAAAAGTTTCACCAACTATTCCACCACTTGTATATTGTTTTTCTACACTTTTTAAGTTGGAATTGTATTTTATTTCAACATCTTTTCCTTCAAAATTAACTACAACAACTCTATTCCCGCTTGGCGTATCAATCACATCATCTATAGAATAAAGATTGTCGCTACCCGCCATTGAGAAATTTTTAACGCTTAGGAATTTTCCCGCAAAATCAGAATAGTTCTTTGCCAAGTAGTTTGCCTCACCACTCACGCCACTATCAAGCACATATTCTTTCAAATGTTCATTTTCCGTTGTGTAAGTATTTCCCCTAAGCCCGTCAGACAATTTCAAACTTTCATAAAGTTCCAAATAGGAAGCGAAAGAAATTTTTTCTGCATAATATTTTGTAAAAATTTCACCCAAATATATGTAAGAATTTGTGTTGTCATAACTATCCAATGTTACAAATGTCACTTTCACATCGCCCAGTTCATAATCTGGATGCAAAACGACATCTTCATTAACATTCCCAGCAACATAAGGTGTTCCGTCAGATTTCAGCCAGCCCTTAAACTTAACCAAAACATTTTCTTGCCCATCATCACTTAAAATATTATCAAGTGTCGGTGCTTCATATTTGTCACCAACATTAAGTTCAATGGCATCTCTTGCACCATAAGGCCCCATATCCTCAAAAGTTATTCTGCACTTTTGCCCCTCGCCATGTGGAATAACAAAAAGTCCAACAGTTGCCGAAATTGCAATAATTATTGCCGAAATAACCCCAACAAGAATTCCTTTAACTTTTTTAGAGAGTGCTTTCTTCCCAGCCCCACTGGCAAGTTTCCCACTTCCCAAACTTCCACCATTATTCCCTACATGAGAATTTACCCCCTGAGCAACTGGCTTTTGTCCATTAAGATTTTGTCTGTTTGTCTGTTCACCAACATTTGCATTTTGTCCATTAGGCAATTTTTGGTTTTGCCCATTTGGATAAACTCCGTTTGCATTTGGCATAGGTCTGTTTGATTGGTAAGAATTTTGATGAGGAAAGTTTTGTCCATTAGAATTTGGAACATTTGCTCTTTGACCATTTGCAAGGTTTCCGTCATGGGCAGGTCTATTTGGCACAACGCCACCAGAGTTTTGCCCAAACTTATTTTGCATGGAAGAACTTTGCCTATTCAAACCCGAATGATGTCCACTTGCGGAATTATTATTTATCCCCTGTTTGTTTGGAACATTAGAATTCACAGACCCTTGAGGAATATTTGGGCGAGCAAAATTTTGAGGGCCACCATTTTGAGGCACTCCATTTCTCACACTCCCATCTTGAGGAATATTATTTTGTCCATTTCCGTTTGGCGTAAAGTTATCCATTCAACTTTCCTCCTTAGTATTCTAACTCATTAAATTTCTTATATTCTTTCTTTCCAAAACAAAAAGTGCAAACACACAACCCAAAGCAAAAAGCAAAAGTCCATTAGCAAAAACTTATAACTTTTTCGCTTTTTGCGTGTAAATTTCCAAAAATCAAACAATAAAGAAAAAATCAACAGAAACACCAAAGTTTGAGAACAGATTTTTGCTACAAGATGAATAAGATTTTTGAATATATTTTTCTAGCACTTCACGCTGGGAAATTCCAAGCAGAAAATCAAGAAAACAAATTAAGTTAAAATACTTGAAATTTTGTTAGTATTTTTGTCAAATAATAATTGCCTAAATACCGATATTTCCTAACGATTGTATTATATCATATATGCAACAAATCGCCAAACAAAATACGCATATTTTCGCCAAATTTTGCTTATTATTTTCATGAATTTTCTTTAATATTTTTTATGATACTTTTCGCATTTTTTCATACAAAAACTTATCCACAAAACACCCTCGATTTTGT
>CAKVNA010000064.1 GCA_934776915.1 uncultured Clostridia bacterium | reverse complement strand
ACTTTTTGTGTTAGATTAAGAAAAATGGAAATACTTAACTAAGGTTTTCATTCAAAATTTAACAAAAAAGGAGTATTTATGAAAAAATATTTGAAAGTTGCACAAATTGGGTGCGGAAAGATGGCTGTTTACACAATGCGCTATGTGGAAGAAAAAGGTGGCACAATCTGCTGTGCATATGACATTGCAAAAGACAGAATCGGAAAGGATATTTCTTGCGTAATGGGAGGAAAAGATAGAGGGGTTATCATTCAAGATGTCAAAGACCTTGAAAGTGGTCTTAAGAAAATGAAACCAGACTGCGCTATCATCACAACAATGAGCCTTATGAGTGACATTTATCCAGCAATGCTTGCCTGTGCAAATGCAGGTGTAAATGCCATTTCAACTTGCGAAGAAGCATTTTATCCAATGAACTCCAACCCAAAACTCACAAAGAAACTTGACAAAGTTGCAAAAGAACACAACTGCACACTGTCAGGCAGTGGCTATCAAGACACTTCTTGGGGCAGTTTGATTTCTGTTCTTTGCGGAACAACACAAAAAATCACAAGAATTGTTGGCAAATCTTCTTACAATGTTGAAGATTATGGCATTGCACTTGCACAAGTTCATGGGTCGGGACTTTCACTTAAAGAATTTGACGAAAAGATTGCTTCTGTGGACAGAATTTCTGACGAAGAACGCCAAAAACTTATTAACGCCGGCACCTATTCCCCTTCATATATGTGGACAGTTAATGGCTGGCTTTGCGAAAAGTTGGGCTTGCATGTGTTGTCACAAACTCAAAAATGTGTGCCACAAACTTACAAAAAAGACCTTAAATCATCAACTCTTGGCATGACAATTAAGAAAGGTGACGCAACTGGCATGAGTGCTGTTGTAACAACAAAGACCAAGGAAGGCATTACACTTGAAACACAATGTATCGGCAAGGTGTATGGACCAGACGAATTTGACCAAAATGAATGGACTATTGAAGGCGAGCCAACAACCACCATTGTTGTCAACAGACCACAAACAGTTGAACTTACCTGTGCAAGCATTGTCAACCGTCTTCCAGACCTTGTAAAAGCACCAGCAGGCTATGTCCCAACTTGCGAAATGCTTGACATAAACTTCAAACAAGAACTTACAAAATAAAAAAAAGATATCTCACAAATTCCGCTTGTAGAGTGAATTGTATAAAATATCTTTGTAACAAAAACTCAACCTGTTGGTTGAGTTTTTTCATTATTTTAGGAAGCCATTGATAATTGCTTTTTCTGCTTCTTGGGCAGTCAGTCCCATGGTCATAAGTTTGTTTTGTTGGTCTTGCGATATTTTGCCAATTGCAGCTTCATGCACCAAACTTGCATCTTTATTCTGTGCCAAAATTTCTGGAGTAGATGAAATTTGTGCTTCGTCACATAAAATTCCATCACATTCCACATGTCCAAAACATTTTGCCTTGCCTACAACTTTGGAAACAAAAGATTGTTTGCTCTTGCCCCTTGCCACTGCGTGTGACACAACATCAACCTTTGAGTTGTCCCCAACAAGTTGAACTTCAAAATTGGTCGAAGCATGGGCTGAATTTTCAGTCAATATTTTTTCGTTTATAAGCAAGGTTGAATTTTCGCCCACCACTGCTTTTGTCACCCTTTTTGCTCCTGACACACCCGAAAGTTGCAATGTTTCCATTTCAAACACGCTGCCGTTTTTCATTTCAATGGTGGTCACGGGGTCAAGCACTCTTTTTGCTTTGGTTTTGCCCATGCCAAGATGTCGCTCCACATATTTTACATGCGAGTTGTTGCCGATATGAAAACTGTGTATGCCGTTGTGACGAGATTTCTTGGAACTTGCGTTGTGAATTCCGCAGCCAGCAACAATTAAAACATCACAATTATCTCCAATGTAAAAATCGTTGTAAACCATGTCCTCAAAACCCTCTTGGCTAAGAAGAACTGGGATATGGACCCTTTTGTTCTTTGTTCCGTCTTTGACTATTATGTCAATGCCATCTTTATCTTTTTTGGAAACAATGTTTATTTCGTTGTCCACATTTCGTGCAACAAGTTTGCCATTGCGTCTGATATTAAATGCCCCCGCTTGCGGAATGTCGTGCAAGTCAGAAATTTTTTCTAGCAAAATTTTTTCTTGTTCTGTCAAATTGCTCATGCTTGCCCCTCCAATTTGTCACAAACAACTGGTTGCAAAAATGGTGCAACATCTTTGTAACTCCCAATTTTTTTAATTTGTCCGTTTTCCATAAGGACAACTTTTGAAGCAATTTCAATTAACTTTTTTTGGTGGCTTATGACGACAAATGTTCGCTTTTCACTTTGGAACAGTTGCACAAGTGCATCAAAACTCCAAAGGTCAATGCCCGCCTCAGGCTCATCACAGATGTTAAGTTTGCAATTTCTGGCAAGAAGTAGGGCTAGTTCAATTCTTTTAAGTTCCCCACCAGATAATCTGGAATTTACTTCTCTATTTACATATTCTCTTGCACAAAGCCCAACACGACTTAAATAATTGCAAGCTGTGGAAATTGTGTTTGTTCCGCCTGTTGCTATGTCTATTAAGTCTTTTACTGTAAGTCCCTTAAAAACTGTTGGTTGTTGAAAGGCATATGCCATGCCAAGTTTTGCTCTGTCTGTTATGGACAAAGATGAAATATCCTTGCCGTCAAGCAAAATTTGTCCGCTTGTTGCTGGAAGAATTCCCATCATAATTTTTGCAAGAGTAGATTTGCCACTGCCGTTTTGTCCAGTGATAATTACAAGTTCATTTTCATTTACATTTAGGTTGATATTCTTCAAAATATCCAACTTTTTTCCGTTTTCAACAATGGAATAATTTAAGTTTTTTATTTCTAGCATTTTTTCTCCTAAAATAATTATTTCATATTTTGCAATGAATTTCAACAATTTTTATGTATATTTTCGCAAAAAACAAAACATTTCGCTTCAAAATAATTAGATTAAAGGTATTTAAAGTGAAAGTTGCCATCAGTTTTTTCAAAAAGAAAATGAGGTTTTTAAAAACGAAGTCAATTTGTTTGACAGTTGCAGACAAAATATGTAAAATACAAAATGTATAAAGGAGAGAATTATGGAATACGAAGGCGAAGAACTTAACTACAGATATGACACTCAACTTTTGATTGAGGGAAAAGATCTTGATGAAGACAAAATAAGAGAACACTTTAACACTTGTTTTGTTGGAGATTGCTTACTTGTAGTTGGCGACAGCGAACTTATTAAAATTCATTTCCACACAAATGAGCCTTGGAAGGTGCTTGAATATGGTGCTTCCATTGGGGAAATTTATGACATTGTTGTGGAAGATATGTTCCGTCAGGCACAAGGTCTGCAAGGTTAATCGCAAAGCAAAAAGGCTGGAAAGCTCCAGTCTTTTTTTATTTAAAAATCTTATTGGCAACAACTTTGCCCCTTTATTTACTCTGTGGAACTTTTTAGAAATATTTTTAGTTTTTTATATTTGGTTCTTCAGTCAAGTTTTTAAGTTTGATTTGTATATTATATGTTTTTTTTGCATTGGAAAAGCTCAAAGGTCTTATTTTTTGAGAAAAACAAAAAAAAATTTGTAAACTTTGAAAATATTTTGAAAAAATATGTTGACAGAATTCTTGTTTTGCTTTATAATCAAGAGGCTAGTTAGTGGTTTGGTGGCGTGGCTTAGTGGTTATAGCATTCGGTTCATACCCGAAAGGTCGTAAGTTCAAATCTTACCGCCACCACCAATATAGATCATGGCCCCATGGTCAAGCGGTTAAGACACCACCCTTTCACGGTGGTATCATGGGTTCGAATCCCGTTGGGGTCACCAGTATTGAAAAAAGACTTTCCGAAAGGAAGGTCTTTTTTCATAATGATATTTGCTCTGACGAGCAAGTGAAGGGCTTTCTTTTTTTTTGTTCAAGGTTACAAATTTTCTTGCGTTTTGGGAAATTTTGTGAAAAGTGTTTTGAAATAGTTTTATAAGTGTGTTAAACTACCTTTAATATAATATTTACTAGGGGGTAAATTATGGCAAATAAATCTAGTGGTCTTTTGGGACTACTCAAAGGGCTTATCATTTTCGCAGTGGTTGTTTTTGGGTTGGCAGTTGCAGTGTATGTTGGCGTAAAGGCAACAACGGGAATTGATATCTTAAAGGCTCATGCACAGATAAAAGCAATTCAGACGCCACCAAGCGAAGAAGAAGTTGTGCCAGACAAATATACAGATGACGACATCGTTATAACACTTGACAATATGTTTGGCTCGGGCAAGGGTGAACAAATCTACAAGACAGATGAAAATGGGAAAAGAGTGTTCTCACTAACAGATTATCAAGGGTCGGCACTTCAAGCCACAATTAAATTAAGTGGCAAGCAAGTTGCTGGACTGGCAAATTCTCTTTTGCACAGTATGGACCAAAAGGCTTTTGCTCTTAACAATGAAGATGTGGAAATTCTTTCAATGGAATTTAGCAACCTTCAAACAGACGGAAAGTTTGATTGCAAAGTGATTGCAAAAATCAATTTTAAGGCAACAAAAGAAGATATTTCAAAGAATGGCAATATCTTTACTAAAATTATTAAAAACTACATTCCAGACACACTTTATGTGACGACAAACTTCACTGCAAAATGCATTGCTGGAAGTGAATTTACATTTGTGGAAAGCAAGGGCATCACATTAAACAATATGAAGGCAGAAGATACTTCAGAAATAAACAAGATTATAAACAAATTTTTGGGCGAACAGAACCTTGAAGAAATGATAAACAAAAACATCTCTACCCTTTTGTTTGGGGATAGTTCCGCTGGGGAAAACAACAAAGGTCTGTTGACTTGCTTGGCAAACAGCAATACAAATGTTGAAGTTGACGGCACAGAAGTTAAAATTGTTATTAACAAGGAATAACCTTGCAAAACCCTTACAAAAATAAATAAAAAACATTGTAAAAGTTAAATAAACTCTTTGCAAGAATAAATAAAGATAAAAAAAGAAACCAAATAATTTGGTTTCTTTTTTTTGCTTGAAGCAAGCTGACTTAGCCGCATTTTACATATAGAGCATTCATGACCAGATTAAGAACAGATTTTAGTCCAGCATAAGCATATTTTATTGCATCAACAATAGGTTTTGCTGGTGGATAGAATATGGTAATAAGCTCGCCTGCTCCTTGGATAATTGCCTCAATAAGTGGTCCGATGTCAACATAATCACCACTCCAATCTGTTCGCAAATACTCTTTCCATTTGGCTATTGTGTCACTCTGTCCAACCAATGCTCCTTGCATCTCCGATTTGAAGTCTATTGACATGAGAGTTTGTATCATTTCTGCTAATTTTGATACGCCTCCAAGCTTGGAAGCAATGCCTCCTAGTGCTGGATTTTTATCTACCCATGCACAGAAGTCAAAGAATCCTTGGAAAAGGCTGCCTGCGAAGTCAAGCCCGTCTTTGGTATCTTTGTCTAGTCCTGCATTTGGCTTCTTTTTGGCTTTAAGTTGCAACACTCGCCAGACGCCTTCACTATGCGAAACATATTCACAGTTTTCTGTGATTGATGTTCCGTTG
>CAKVNA010000063.1 GCA_934776915.1 uncultured Clostridia bacterium | reverse complement strand
GAAGTACTTAAACAGTCAAAAAAACTTAACAAAAACAGAGAGGAATAGGCCATTTTTATTGATTTCTTCTAAAAAATACGGAAAAAATTAGTATTTAGAAAACAAACTATTAAAAAGTAGTTTGTTTTTTTTGAAAATTCTGATACAATTTGCGTATAAAGGAGTTTGATGGACAAACAATGGATGAGAAATTCAATTTAAGCAACATAGATAGAACTTTTGTTAGGTTTAGAGTTGGCACAAAGGTAGAAGCAGTTGCCGTTGCGGAAATGAAAAGCGGATTACTTGTAAATATCGGAGGCAAGAAGGACGGACTTGTTCCATATCTGCCAGAGGAACTTGACGCATTGCAAGATGTGTCTGTGGGGGACAAGTTTGAAGCAATTATCACAAACACAAAGGACGAAAGCGGTGCTGTCATTTTGTCAAAGGCAAAAGCAGATGAAATTAGGCGTGGCGAGCAAATGATAAACAATCTTCAAATTGGTGATGAGATTGAAATCATTATTACTCATGCAGTGCATGGAGGACTTCAAAGCAAATTGGGCAATTTTGAAGTCTTTGTTCCATATAGTCAAATTTCAATCAGACGAGTGGACAACAACCTTGAGAATTATGTCAACAAACAACTCAAAGCGATAGTCATAGAAATTGACCTTTTGAACAAAAAGATAATTGCTTCCATAAAAGCGGTTGAAGAAAATGAAAAACACACCAAAGAAACGGCATTTTGGGAAGCCATGTATGTGGACAAAATTGTAAAGGGAAAAGTCGTCAGATTTACAGACTTTGGCGCTTTTGTAAATGTTGACGGCGTTGACTGCTTGGTTCACAACAGCGAAGCCAGTTATGAAAAAGACAAACCAGCAAGTGAAGTTTTTGAACTCGGCAAGGAGTATGAATTTAAAGTTATCAAATGCGACAAGGAACAAGGCAGAGTATCACTCAGTTACAAAGCCTTGCAACAAAACCCAACAATCGAAAAACTTAAACAATATCATGTGGGTGATATTGTCCATTGCACAGTCAAAAAGATTTTGTCCTTTGGGGCAGTGGTTGGCTTTGGTGATGGACTTGAAGGACTGTTGCATGTTAAGGAAGCCTCACACTACTTTGTCCGCAATATCTACGAAGTGGCAAAAGTTGGGCAAGAACTTGACCTAAAAATCATAGCCCTAGACCCAGAAAATTGCAAAGTGTCCCTAAGTTTGAAAGCCACTCAAGAAGAACCAGAAGTTGTCAAACTTGCTCGCAATCGTGATGGCTCCATGACCTTTAATTTTGACAGAGAAAACAAAGACAAAGAAGAAGAATAAAACCTTCTTCTTTTTTTTCTTTCTTATTTCAAAATAAATTCGTATTAAAAGAAGAATGAAAAACGAAAAAATAAAAAAGAAAAGAACAAAACAAAAAAATCCGCCCACAATGTGTTCGGATTTACTTTGTTTTGGAGCTACTGGGCGGACTCGGACCGCCGACCTATTGATTACGAATCAATTGCTCTACCAACTGAGCCACAGTAGCAAACATCAGTATTATAGCAATTTTTACCCCTATTGTCCATAGATTTTTTGGAATTATGCCACATTTCCCAAAAAAATTGATTTCTTTTGTTGACAATTTTATTTTAATATGTATAATATTCAAGTAGTTACTTTAAGGAGAGTTAGAAAAATGGCAAAATGTGAAATTTGTGGAAAAGACCAGATGAGAGCCAGCAATTTGAGTTATAGAAGTTCTCAACTAACAAGAAGAACACTTACACATAAAAAAGCAAATGTCCAAAAAATTACTGTGGTGGAAAATGGCACTCCAGTCAAGAAGAATGTCTGCACAAAGTGTATGAAAAACAAAGATCTTGTTAGGGCTTAATTGGTTTTAGAATAGGGGACTTCTGAAAAGGAGTCCTCTTTTTTTAAAAATAAAGCAACTCTATTTGACGGAATACTCAAAATTTTGTATAATATATTGTGTCAATTTCCTCGTTAAATTGCTTTGTAGGCGGCATAAATTTGTTTTATGAGAATTTATATGTCTATAAAAGAATGTGAATTAAAGCCCATTTAAACGAGAAATTTCACACATGCTCAAAAATTTTATTTTTTATGTTAAATATTGTTTTATATAAGTTATTTTTATTATATTGGATAAAATAAAAGGGAAAGAAAAATGATTGATTTGGAAAACATAAAGGCAGACAATTTTATTGAAGAAGAAATTTTGTCTGACCTCAAATCGGGCAGAAGTAAAGAGGTTATCACCCGTTGCCCACCAGAGCCAAGTGGCTATTGGCACATTGGACATTGCAAAGCATGGATAATAGACTTTGAAACTGCACAAAAATTTGGAGGTTACACCTATCTTCGTATGGACGACACCAACCCTTCACGAGAGCAAGGTGAATTTGCCGACAGTTACATGGAAGACTTGCATTGGCTAGGTTTTGAGCCAAAAGCAATGATATATGCCAGTGAAGCATACTTTGACAAAATTTATGAAATTGCCGAAGAAATGATAAAAAACGGCTATGCATATGTTGACGAACTTTCGCAAGAAGAACAACAAAAGCTTAAGGGAACGCTTACCGAGCCGGGTAAAAATAGTCCATTTAGAGATAGACCAGCGGAAGAAAGTTTAAGACTTTTTAGAGAAATGCGTGCGGGAAAGTATCCAGACGGCACACTTACATTGCGTGCGAAAATTGATATGTCACACCCAAATATCCTTATGCGTGACCCAATTATGTATAACATTTCAAGAGAGCCACACTACAGAACTGGAACAAAATGGTGTATATATCCAAAGTATGACTTTGCACACCCAATGGAAGATGCTTTGGAAGGCGTAACATACAGCCTTTGCGACACCACTTTCAGAGTTCATAGAGAAGCATATGAATGGTTTATTGACCATGGTTGGAACAAACCTTTTGCCCCAAAACAAAGAGAATTTTCTTCACTTAATATTGAAAATGTCCTACTTGGCAAACGTTATCTCAAAAAACTTGTTGAAGAAGGAAAAGTTATGGGCTGGGACGACCCAAGATTTTTAACAATGGTTGGCATGAGAAGACGTGGCTACACTGCACAAGGCGTCAAAAACTTTATTCACAGTTGCGGTGTTGTTGCAAGCGAAAGCACACTTCCATTCAGTGCATTAGAATATTACATTCGTGAGGACCTAAATAAAGTGGCAACCCGTGCAATTGTTGTTATGTCGCCACTTAAGGTTGTAATAACCAATTACCCAGAAGGGAAAACCGAAGAAATTTCTATTCCAAACAATCCAAATGACGAAAATGCGGGAACACATAAGGCACTATTTAGCAGAGAAATTTACATTGAAGACGAAGATTTTTCACTCAACCCACCACCAAAATACAACAGACTTGTTGAAGGTGGACTTGTCAGACTTAAAGGCGCATACGTAATTCGTTGCAACAAAGTTGTTATGAATGGCGACAAAATTGACCACTTGGAATGTGAATATTTGCCAAATACAAAAAGCGGGGAAGACACCAGCGGACTTAAAGTTAAAGGCACAATCCATTTTGTATCAAGTGAAAATTGCTTTGAATGTGTAATAAGAAATTTCAAAAACCTTGTTAAATCAGAATATTTGTGGCCTTCAAAAGCGCTTGCAGACGGAGTGCCTATTGACGAAATATTGGAAAAAGACTCTCTTGTCGAAACAACAGCCCTTGCAGAAAACTTCCTAAAATCTGCAAAGCCATATGACAAGTTCCAATTTATGCGTAAGGGATATTTCTGTGTTGACAAGGACTCTACTGACAGTAGAGTTGTGTTTAACAGCACAATTTCTCTTAAAGACGGGTTTAAAAAGTAACGAAATTTAACACATTTTTAACAAAAAATGGGCAAAAACTGGAGATTTTTATGGGTTTTTTTGAAAAAATTGGGCTAAAAAAGAGCAAAAAAGTTGAAGAAAAACAAAAAAAATATGCCCTTGTCACCGGTGCAAGTAGGGGAATAGGCAAGCAAATTGCCACCCAACTTGCAAGCGAAGGTATAAACGTTGCAATCAATTACAATTCATCAAAGGAATTGGCGGAAAACTTGGCAAGGGAACTTGAAAAAAAGTATGATGTGAAATGCCTTGCAGTTCAAGCCGATGTATCCATTTGTGACCAGGTTGACATGATGATTGAGCAAGTCACAAGTGAATTTGGAAGAATTGATTATCTTGTGAATAATGCTGGAATCTGTGTTGATATGGACGTTCGTGACCGAACAGTCGGTCAGTTTGCAAAAACCTTTGCTGTAAACACTTACAGCGTTTATCACCTCTGCAAAACCGTTGGGTCGGCTATGAAACAGAATGGCTTTGGAAAGATAGTGAACGTGTCGTCGAACAACTCTATAAACTGTTTTTATCCAACAACCATTGATTATGACGCTTCAAAGAGTGCTGTAAACTCTTTAACCCGCAATTTTGCCATTGAACTTGCCCCAGAAGTAAATGTAAATGCCGTTGCCCCAGGTTGGGTTGATACGGATATGAATAAAGGCGTTTTGACAGACGATATTAAGCCTCTTGAAGCCGCCCGTGTCCTTAAAAAACGCATTGGAACGCCGCAAGATGTCGCAAACCTTGTTTCATTCCTACTTTCTGACAAATCTGACTATATAACTGGTCAAATTATTGCAATAGACGGCGGAATGTTTTAATTTTCCACATAAAAAGGACTATAAGATTTGCTTATGGTCTTTTTTTTGTTATTGTGTAAAGGTAGATATTGACATATGGCGAATTCATGATATACTTTAATCAGATTACTAGAATTATAGTGGCTTTATACAGATTTGAGGTGTAATATGTCAGATAAAAAAGAGCATGTGATAAGAAATTTCTTCTTCAAGAAACGGGGCAAAAAAGTTGACAGAAATTTTGAGAAGATAGAAGAGGTTGACAATGATTTGGAGAAAAATGTTGACGAGAATGTTGACAATGAAAATGAGCAACTTGAGGAAGAATTTGAGCCTTTTGATGTTGACGAGTTTATTAAATCAGTAGAAAGTGGTGAATACTTTAGCGAGGAAAATTATAAGGGAAATGGGGCAGATATAGATAATTTTGAACTGTCTGATGTTGACGGGCTTGAAATGAGAGCGGCAGCAGAGATTAGGGAGAAAGAGTTAATTCAACTTTATCAATTTGCCGAGCAACATGTCATGGAATTTTCACGAAGTGAGTGGTATTCCTTTGTAACAAAAGCAGCCCGTGTAGTTAGAGATTTTTGTTGTTATGCAATGAAGATTGACCCAAATTTGATTGAACTGAGATATTATTGCAGCAACACTTTGTATGAGAAGGCAGTTGTTAAAAATGAAGATAATTTCTTTGTTGAAACGAATGTTCAAGACGGAAGTTTGGCTCTTGCAGAAGTAGGTTATGACTTTAACGGAAATGTAAAGTATTTACTTAGTATTAACATCGAAACGCCAATGAGGGCTTTTGTCAGCACATTTCCAGATATGTTTGCAACGCTGTTCCATGAAATGTGGCATTTGAAAGAATTTTATGAAGAAAACCAAGAAAAGGACCACAGCGCTGAACTGAAAAAGAGTTT
>CAKVNA010000062.1 GCA_934776915.1 uncultured Clostridia bacterium | reverse complement strand
TTGGTGAACTTGGTGTGTATATGCTAGGTGCTCCAGAATTTGTAACAAACAAACTTGACGCAGAAACTTCCCAAACAATAAAAGCCCTAACTCAAGAAGGTTACAGAGTAATCTTGCTTTGCAAGTCAAATGAAGAACATGTGGGCGACACAATGAGCAAAAACAACACACCACTTGCAGTTATTGTAATAGAAGACAACATTCGTCCAGACGCCAAAGCCACAATAGAGTGGTTTAATATGAACGATGTGGAAGTGAAAATTATTTCTGGCGACAATGTGGACACCGTCAGCAACATTTCACGAAAAGTGGGTGTAAAAAATTATGACAAGTGCATAAGCCTAGAGCATGTCAGTGACGAAGAACTTGAAAAAATCGCTTTGGAATACACTGTCTTTGGCAGAGTTACGCCAGAGCAAAAATGCATAATTGTAAAAGCATTAAGAGGGAGTGGCAGCAAAGTTGCCATGACTGGTGACGGCGTAAATGACATTTTAGCCCTAAAGGAAGCCGACTGTTCCATAGCCATGGCAAGTGGAAGCGAAGCCACCAGAAGTGCCAGCAATCTTATCATGATGGACAACAACTTTTCTTCCATGCCAAGCATTGTGGCAGAGGGAAGAAGGGTTATAAACAACATTTCAAAAGCATCATCGCTTTTCTTAACAAAAACATTCTTTGCAATCTTTTTGACAATTTTCGCATTGCTATCCCCAAGACACAGTTATCCACTTGAGCCAAATCAAATCTTAATTTGGGAAACGGCATTTATCGGAATTCCAGCATTTTTCTTAGCACTTCAGCCAAGCAAAGAGCGAATAAAAGGCTCGTTCTTGTCAAGCCTTTCGTCAAAAGCACTTCCAGGGGCAATAGTCTTGTTCTTGTCCAGCATGGCGTGTTATGTATTTTGTGCCATAACAGACCAACAGGAACTTATCCCAACACTTATTTCTCTCAGTGCAACTTTCGGGGCATTCTTTGTGCTTCTAAACCTCAGTTTACCACTTGACAAATTCCGAGCGTTCGTTGTCTTTTCAATGCTAATTTTGGCAGTCCTTGCATTTGCCATTATTCCAACATCGTTTTTCAAATATGCAACACTCGGCACAAGAGAACTTGTATTTCTTGGAATAACATTGTTCTGCATTTATCTTCTATACACCGCACTCCGCTCAGTCTTTGAAAAGGTGTTCTACTTCACGCAGAAGAAAAAGAATGTATAAAAATAACCCCCAGTTTTTGGGGTTGTTTTACTTTTTGTCTAGCATATCAAGTGCAATATAATTTTGGTCAAGGTCGCAAAGCGGACACATCTTAAACGCCTCTTTCCCAAGGTGAGTGTGTCCACAATGGTCGCACTTCCAAGTCATTTCCTTGCCCGAGATGTAAAGTTCTTTTGACTTCAACTTGTTGTAAAGGTCGTCAAGTATCATAAAATGGTCATTTTCCACAAGGGCAATGAGTTTAAATTTTTCTGCTATGTCACGAAAGCCCTCGTCTTCGGCAATCTTTGCAAAACTTGGATAAATTGTTGTGTTTTCGCTTTTTTCATTGTTGGAAGCAAATTTTATAAGTTGCAGCAAGTCGCCGTCTTCAAACGGATACCCCGCCTTAATTTCAATATTTTTTTGTGGTTGAGTGGCATGTTTTCCTAGCAAGTCCCAAAAAACTTTTGCATGAGCCATTTCATTTTTTGCCAGCCCCTTAAACAAAATTTGAATGTTATTTTTGCCTTCCTTTGTTGCCTTTTGAGCAATAAATTGATATCTTGCCCCGCCTTGACACTCGCCCGCAAAAGCACGAGCAAGATTTATCTTTGTTTGTGATGTTTCAAAGTCCATATCCTTTCTCCTTCATGGAGATGTTTGCCAGTTTGTCGCAAAATATTCAATTCACAAAGGTTTGTTTTTGAAAAATGTCTAAAAATTTGCAAGTCGCACATAATTTTTGTGCGTTTGGTTAAATTTGTTGGCTCTTTTATTTGTGTTTTTGTTAATTTTCTATTAAAATATTATACGGAGTAAAATATGTTAAATATATTCAAACAAGAAAGAAGATACACTGTGTTTGACAGTGCCACATATTCACATTTACTTAGGCTCCTTGGGACAATGACCACCTACACCATGGACGACATAGCAAGGGAAAAGGTTGTGGACTATTATTATGACAACCCTCAAAGTTTGCTTGAAAAAAACGAACTTCTACTTCGCAAGCGAGTTTGCAGAGGCAAAGCACAACTTAAAATCAAACGAAGATATTTCAGCCCACAATATTATTATTCCGACAATCTTCGCAGTCATGAGCGGGAAAAGGAAGTTGGCGTGCATGACAGCCTTTCAAAACATTACTTTTTCCTAAACAATGCCCTAAACTCCATGTTTTCAACAACATTGCAATTTGACCCAGACAAACTCTTTGCCCAAATGCGAGTTGTTATGGTGATTAAGTCACAGCAAGAAACACGCAAACTCTTTGGCTACGGCGGACTTAAAGTGGAAATTAAGCAAGAAAAACTTAAAATTCAAAACAAAAAAACAGGAAGAAAAAACAAGTCTGAAATTATCCAATTTAAACTGCTGTCAAATGACGAAACTTTGCCACTTTTTGAAGATTTAATAACCAAAATTGAACGACATTGCAAGGAGATATTTTATACTCAAGACAGCAAATATGAAGTGTGCTACAAAGCCACCAAACCACTTCCAACCAAGGAAGAACTAAAGAAAATGAAAGAAGAATATGAACGCAGAAAGCAAATGGAGCAATCTGCTGAAAATTATAGTGGAGGGAACAAATGAAAAATTATTATGTCATCATTGACGCTGACCCAGGAATTGACGACTCAATGGCAATTATGACAGCCCTAAACAGTGACAAAATTGAAGTCAAACTTATATCCACCGTTGCCGGCAATTTGCCCATTGACGAAACTGTAAAAAACACCCTTAAACTTGTAGAGTTGTTCAAAAAAGATGTGCCAGTTGCACAAGGGGCAGGCGAGCCACTAAAACGCCAACCATGTTACGCAAAAGAAGCACAAGGCGTGGCGGGACTTGGCGGATACAAAGTAAAGAATGTCAAACTTAAACCTTTTGTCCTTAAAAGTCCAGACGCCATTCACTATTTCCTTTGCGAAAACATGGCAAGGAACACAACCATTCTCTGCACAGGCCCCATGACAAACATTGCCAACCTTCTCACCAAATATCCAGAAGCAAGAGATATGATTTCTCGCATTGTGTTTATGGGTGGGAGCAAGGACGAAGACGGCTCCACAGAGCCTTATAGGGAATTTAACATTGCCTTTGACCCAGAAGCAATGAAAATAGTGCTAGATAGCAACATTCCACTTGTTATGGTGCCAATGGAACTTGGACACATCGCCTACTTCACCCCAGAGGAGCAACAAAAAATTCGCAGAGCAAACTCCCTTGGCGAAGTGTTTTACAAAATGTTCACCAAATACAATGACTATCATGTGGGGAGTTTGGGTGCCGCAGTCCATGACAGTTGCAGTGCAATATATCTTACAAACCCAGAAATTTTCCACACCGAACCAGCAGAACTTTCCGTTGAATATTATAAGGACAAATCGGGTAACGACTATGGCTACATAAAGTGTGATATGCAGTCAGCAAACCCCAACGCCAGCGTGTGCGTGGATATGGACGTTGAAACCTTTAAAAAACTTGTCTATGGAAGTTTGTTTAACTATAACTAGGAGAAAATGTGAAAAAACTAAAATACACCTTAACTTCAATTTTTCTTGTGCTAGTGAGCCTCATCGCTTGCGGGTGCGGGTCGGTGACACTTGTCACAGAACTCAGTTCCGCAGGGCAAGTCCGTTGCACATTGTCTGTCAGTTTGTCGGGGCTTAACAACCAACAGAGAAGAAGCCTTTATGAATTACTTGTAAAATACGGGGGCAGCCTAAATGACGCCTACAAGGAAAATCTTGTCGCTTTATATGGAAATATATACAATTATGCCGAAAAAAATCTTGACACCTTGGACAAGCAATTTCAATATGTCAAAACTCAAGACACAAGATTTCTCACCAGTGACGACTTTGAAATTGAGCCAAAGAAAAATTGGGCAATAGCAAATGACTTTTCGTCATATGACTACTTCTCAATTCAAATGTCCTTTGCCAGCGTCTATGGCTACATAATGTTCTTTTGCCCAAATGCTTTTGTCTATGACGAGGCAAGAAATGCAGTTGTAATAGACAGAGATTTCTACACTTCCTTGTCCGACACACCAGTGAGTGTTGTAGATTATGAAGTGATAGAAAAAACATTTACAATAACATATCTTGAAACATGCGCACCTTTCTATTACAATTTGCAAGAACCTTATCTTGTAAAAGACCTTGCAGTGGCTTCCAACAACTATCCAACTGGCACAACTATAGTTGACGCAGCGTGTGACCTTTTGGGAGTGAGCGAAGATGACGCACAATATATCTTTGGCTTTTCCACCCCATACAAACGCCTTCATGCAAACACCAACAAAAATGAAACAGGCATTTATGTTTGGGACTTTGGCAACAACATCTCTGGCACTATTCAACTTTGGCGAAAAACAGCCAACCAAGCCATTTGGTATATCATAAGTCTAGCAAGTGGAATTTTGGTCTTTGCCATTGGTGGCACAATTTGTGCAGTGAACAAACGCAACAAAACCAAAAAGGGAATGAACGCACTTCAACACATTCAACAACTTGTGGCAACAAACGGCAATAACAACGAAGATGTGACAAAAAATGACAATGCCTTTAAGCTTCATGACGAAGTGCAAAAGGCACTTGAAGAAAAAGAAAACAAGTCTGCAAAGAAAAACACAAGCAAAAGTCGCAAAAAGAATGAAAAGGAATAAATAATGTCAAAAAAATTGGATAAAAACACCGCTAGGCAAGTTATGGACACAAAAACAATGATTTATGTTTATGCCAAAAGAGTGGGGATAATTGCCCTTGTGTCGCTTCCCATAATTTTGTTTATAAACTATCTTCTGTCAAACGAAGTGTCGGGTTACACAACTGTTGCCCAGGTGTTATGCACAGTTTTGATGTTCGGCACAGCACTTTTCGTTGGGTTTATAATATTTTCCAAACGGGATAAAAAACGCAGAGAAATTGAAACAAAAGAATCTACTCGTGACCCATTTGCAGATTAACTCTTGACTACTTGTAATTTTTGTTGGATAATAAGACTACTAAAAGGATAAATTATGGAAAACGATAAACTTAAATCAAAAAAATTAGCACGAATTTCACCAAACAGCCTTGAAGCAGAACAGTCTGTTTTGGGTTGTTGTTTGCTTGACGAAAATTCTGCTTTTTCCATTGTGGCAAATCTTTCGCCAGACGATTTTTACACCGAAGCACACAAAACAATCTTTGAGTGTATGCAGGAAATTTTTAAACAAAACAAGCCCATAGACTATGTAACACTGACAGACGAACTTGACAGGCGTGGACTTATGGAAAGCGTTGGCGGAATTGACTACATAGCCATGCTTACAAACATTGTTCCAAGTGCCAGCAACTCAAAGCACTATGTGGACATTGTAAAGCGTGACTCACTTTTAAGAAAACTTATCCACGCCAGCCAAGACAT
>CAKVNA010000061.1 GCA_934776915.1 uncultured Clostridia bacterium | reverse complement strand
GTGTTATGGCTGAATAGATTTTATCATAAGCAAAACAAGATAACAATTTGCGTTCTATATACACTCATTATGGCAATCCTCGGAGTTTTAATTTATGGTGCAACGCACCAACAAGCAAATTCAAGCATATCAGTAAAATACACAGTCCCTAGTTATACAGTGACATTCGACCCAAATGGCGGCGAGTTATCCACAACGGGGGGGGGGTATCCTCTAAGATAGTCAAACTAGGTGACACCTACGGCGACTTACCCGTGCCAACCCGCACGGGTTATTCTTTTGTCGGGTGGAGAGGGAGAAACCTATTTCCCATTGATGGCTGGAGAAATTCTCTGTACGCCACCTTTTCACAGACTTCAAATAGTTTTGAAGTGTCGTCAATTTCATCAGCATCAGTTGATCAAAAATATATATGCCGTGACAATTTTTCTCTAACCAAGGGAACATATTATTTGTCATATGGTTCTTATGAAACTATGGGAGAGGTAGATTATCCGCATATTAGCGTCAAACAATATGAAAATACACCAGGCGGATATGTCGGCTGGTCAGATGTTTCTATAACTTCACATGTCAGTAATGCAAGGCAAAACACATACTTTTATCTTCCAAACGACGACGATAATTTGCGGTTAGTCATATATGTTTCCATAAATGCAAGTACAAAAACGGGGACGGTGAAAGTTACAGACTTAATGCTCACCAAAGTTTTGAGCGAGAATGAGATTGTTAAATATGAACCTTACTACATTGAAAGTGACACTATTTTTGGCACGCCGGGGGATAGAACACTTACCGCCGAGTGGGGAACTTCTATGGGAAATATTATGAATTACTCGTCTTGGATTTATGGTACGAGTGCAGTGGCAAGTTTCTCTTGCAGTGGTGACACTTTAACAGTAACTTCAAAGAACAATATATCCGAGCAAGCTTTTATGCGACAAAAAATCTCAATTCCAGCTGGGACATATAAATTTTGTTTCGACAGTTGTACTTATAGTGGAGTAAAACCTTATCCAGTAGCCATTATATATGATAATGACGGCTGGGTTTCTATCGGTGGCTCATATCTTAGAGCTTATCCAGATAATTATGTTAATGTTGGTTATTTTACATTCACTTCAACTCACTCATGTTCATTTATAGTTTATGCGTGTGTTGATTTGGGGCAGTCTTCTTGCACTGTATCATTTAAAAACCTTCGGCTTATAAAACTCCCGTGAAGGTGAGGGCTATATGATTTTTGGAAAAGTGATAAAGTCAGGCTGATATGATTTTGTGTTGTATTTTGGGTTTTTTGTTGGGAATAGCAGTAAATGATTTGGAATAATTTGGAAGTTGTTGTATAATTCAAATATGAAAGAAGTTATGATTTGGACAGACGGGGCGTGTTCTGGAAACCCTGGACCTGGTGGATATGCGGGCATAGTTATGTGTGACGGCAAGGGCAAAAATGTTTTCGGTGCAAGGGCGGACACAACAAACAACAGAATGGAGATTATGGCGGTTATCAAGTCGCTGGAAATTCTGAACAAGGAATGTAATGTTGTTTTGCACTCGGACAGCGCTTATGTTTGCAATGCAGTAAACAACAAATGGCTTGAGACTTGGCAACTTCACTCGTGGAAAAACTCTGACAAAAAACCTGTGCTAAATCGTGATTTGTGGGAGCAACTTTTGGAACTTGTGGTGAAGCACCGTGTGCAGTTTGTGAAAGTTAAGGGACATTCGGACAACAAACTTAACAACGAGTGTGACGAAATGGCTCGAAATGCAATTCTTAAAATGCAAGCGATGTCGCTTGAAACATTTGACAAAGTGGAAGAACGAATAATGAATAATGAATAAAAAAGGAACCCAAATATAAGGGTTCTTTTTCTATATTCCAAATATTTTATCTATGCTTTGTGGCAAGGTGGTCAACAAGTAAGGTTATTCCGAGCAAAAGGGCAGTGTAGAAAAGGACATACAAAATGTGAGGATAAATGCACGAAGCCCCAACCGATTGAAGTCCGCTTGCAATTTCAACAGAATGTGTGAATGGAAGGTAGTTTATTATTTTGCCAAATGTTCCTGTGAAAGTGCTGGCTGGGGTGAAAATTCCGCCGAAAATTCCGATAAAACTTATGAGAATTGACGAGATTGGCCCCGTCATTTTTTCGTTTTTGGATATTATTCCAATCAAAATTCCAAACGAAATGTATAGAATGGCTGATGGAATGAGGTATATTATGCTTATGAGAAGATTAACATTGAATGGGAAGCCGAATAAAAGTGCTACGAGGAAGAATACAACAGTTTGTAGCATGGTCATTGGAAGTGCTGAAAGATAGAAACTGAAGATGTAGTCTGTTCTGCGAATAGGCGAGATATTAAGTCTTTTTATAAAGGAAGTGTTTTTGTCTGTTGTGATTTGAAGTGAAACATATAGCGAAATAAAGGTGTAGCCAAACACACAAATTCCGCTGGCGTAGTTTTCAATTCTAAAATTCTCGGGCAGATACTGCATATTTCCAAACAAAAGTTGCATAAGGCAAAGCATAAGCAAAGGGAATGCAAGGCAAAGAAGCAGACTAACTGGGTCACGAAACATCTCTGTAAAATTTCTTTTAGCAATAGCGAAAATTTTTTTCATTATTCTTCCTCCGTCAATTTCAAAAATGCGTCTTCAAGGTTTTTGGACTGTGTCTTATCGATAATTTCCTTAGGTGTGCCAACAACTTTTATTTCCCCTCGGGATATAATTCCAATTTCGTCTGCAAGGTTTTCCACTTCTTCAAGATAGTGAGTTGTAAGAATGATTGTCATTTTGCCTTTAAGGGCAGAAATAGTTTCCCACAAAATCTTTCTTGCTTTTATATCAAGCCCCAAAGTTGGCTCGTCTAAGAACAACACCTTTGGCTCTGAAATTAGTCCTAATGCAAGACTAATACGCCTCATTTGTCCGCCAGACAAATTTTTGCATAAGACATTTGCTTTGCCATTAAGTTTGAGTTTGGAGATAATTTCGTCAATTTTTTTATCTTTGTCTTTTATATCATAAAGTGAAGCGATAAACTCCAAATTTTCTCGTACTGTCAAATTTTTGGCAACGGCTGTTTCTTGTGGCGAGATGTTTATAATCTTTCTCACTTCAAGTGAGTTTTTTACAATGTCATGCCCGTCAATTTTTGCTGTGCCGCTTGTTGGGAGCATAACTGTTGACAACATATTTATTAGGGTTGTTTTGCCAGCACCGTTTAAGCCTAAAAGTGCAAAACATTTATTTTCACTTATTTTCAAGCTAACATTGTCCACTGCAGTTAATGATTTAAATTTTTTTGTTAGGTTTTGAATTTCAATCATTTTGTCCTCCGTTTTTTGCTTTAAAAATTTCTTCCGCAAATTTCAAATAGTCGTCATATTTCGCCATGCCAATTCCTTTTTCTGTGTCGCCAAAAAGAATGAGCATATCGCCCTCTTTGATATTAAAAACATCACGGGCTTCTTTGGGGATAACCATTTGACCTTTGCTTGTAACTTTGGTTGTCCATATAAATTTTTTCTTTTCCATTTTGTTTCCTACCTTTCTTACAAGTCTTACTTAAAGTATATTCCTATTTTTCCATAAAGTCAAACGATTGAAAATATTTTAATTTTAAATATGTAAATATTTTAAAAAAATAACAAAAAATATAAATTTATTATAAGTTCATATTGCAAAAAAATTTTACACGAGGAGATTTGTGTTTTAAATTTAATTTGGCGTGTAAGATAAGTAAGACGAAATTTGAGGTGTTTTTTTGAGTTTTGTTTATTGATAGGAAAGAGTTGATTGAATTAAAAATTGTTTGTAAAAAGTTATATTAGGAGTATATTTGACTTGCTTTGACAACATATGTTTGATAAAATTGTATAGAGAAAAAGTCGTGGGGAAAGATTGAAATATGAGTGAAGATAGAGTTTATTTTGTTATAGATATGAAATCTTTTTTTGCATCTGTTGAGTGCGCCGAAAGGGGGCTTGACGCCATGACGACAAATCTTGTTGTGGCAGATGGGACTCGTGGCTCGGGGACAATTTGCCTTGCAATAAGTCCTGCAATGAGAAAACTTGGAATAAGAAACAGATGTAGGCTTTATGAAATTCCACAAAGTGTTGATTATATTTTAGCCCCGCCACGAATGAAAAAATATATTGAATATGCCGCAGAAATCTATGCAATTTATTTAAAGTATATTAGCAAAAACGATATTCATGTTTATTCCATTGACGAATGTATTTTAGATGTGACGGACTATTTGAAATATTATAAGACAACCGCCAAACCTTTTGCCCAAAAACTTATGAATGAAATTTTGGAACATTTGGGAATTCCGTCTTCTGTTGGAATTGGAACAAATATGTATCTTGCGAAAATTGCTCTTGATATAACTGCAAAATCTGCAAAGGATAGAATTGGTTGGCTGAATGAAGAAAAATTTATCAAAACATTGTGGCACCACAGACCTTTGACTGACTTCTGGCAAATTTCTGAAGGAACGGCAAGTAGGCTTAGAAAGTATGGAATTTTTGACATGGAAGGCATTGCAAATGGTGACGAGAATTCATTATATAAAGAATTTGGGGTTAATGCAGAACTTTTGATTGACCACGCATGGGGCAGAGAGCCTTGCCTTATGAGTGACATAAAAAATTATAAGTCACACTCAAAATCAATTTCTTCATCTCAAATTTTGCCTTGCAACTATACTTTTGATGAAGCGAGAATTGTTATGAAAGAAATGGTGCAAAATGGCTGTTACGACCTTGCAAATCAAAATTATGCCACACAACTTGTGCATGTTTATATTAGTTATGGTGATAGAAAAGGCGAGGGTGACAAAGGCACACAACGTCTGTCTGTTGTTACAAATTTATATTCCATAATTGGCAAAGTGTGCGATGAACTTTTTTGCAAAGTTGCCGACCATAAAAAACTTATTCGCAAAATTGGCTATTGTTTTGATGATTTAGTGCCAGAAAATGATGAAATTTATGACTTTTTCACCGACATTGATAGTGTTAAGAGAGAAAAACTTAAAACTAGGACTGTTCTTGAAGTGAAGGATAAATATGGCAAAAATTCAATTTTGAAAGGACTTGACTTTGAGGACAGAGCCACACAAAGGGAAAGAAATGTATCAATAGGGGGACATAAAAGTGGAGAAAAGATGTAAAATGCCACGAATTGATAGAGCAAAACAATTTGCGCCTTTTGATGCACTGAAAGGACTGAGAGATGCCATGCGAGAAAAAGAACGAAAGCATGACGAAATGTTAAAAAATAAAATTATTATTCCACTTACTACATTAATGATGTTATCTATTTGTACGTTAACTAGTTGTAATAACAATAATTCATCAACTTCTTCAGTTGAAGAATCATTAAATTATTTAGCGTTAAATAGAAGAATTACTTACGCTAAAGATAATTATTTAACTGATGAAAAGAAAGCTTTATACACTAAAGATAGTATTGATTTATTATTAGAAGCAGTTTCTGAAGCTGAAAATTTACTTGATAAAGCTACTTCACAAGAACAAATTGATGAAGCAATGAATAAAATTAATAATGCAATAGATAATTTGGTTACAAATGTTAAA
>CAKVNA010000060.1 GCA_934776915.1 uncultured Clostridia bacterium | reverse complement strand
TGCGACATTGTTGCCGCTTCGCCCGTTGTGCCTAAAACAATGATTGCATCTGTGCCATTTGCCACTTGAAAATCAATCATTTTCCCCAGTGCTTCAAAGTCAACTTTTCCTTCTCTAAAAGGAGTTGCAATCGCCACCCCACTTCCTTCAAAAACACTTTTCATTTTCCCCTCCAATATTGTTTTTTTGTTAATTTTTTTACTCTTTTTTGCTATATTTTTGCTACATTTTTGCTATATTTTTATTAAAAATTCGCTATTTTTTCGTTAGTTTTTGGCGTTTTTTACATCTCTGTTAAATTCTTAAAGCATTTTTCCCCTAAGATAAAAGCACATTAAAATTACTGCTTTTCTTTTTCGTGTTTTATAAGTTCTTGCAAAATTTGCACAGCATTTGTCGCAGCGCCCTTTCTTATGTCGTCGGCAACAACCCACATGTTAAGTGTATTTTCGCAAGAGTCGTCTTTTCTTATTCGCCCAACAAACACCTCGTCACATTCCTTGCAAAAAAGTGGCATTGGGTAGATATTTTTTTCTGTGTCGTCCATAACGACAACATTTTCAAAATTGCTTAAACACTTTCTTATTTCTTCCAAAGTAAAGGGTCTTTCAAGTTCAACATTTACGCTTTCGCTGTGGCAGTCAAAAACGGGAACACGCACGCAAGTCGCAGTCACTTTTAAATCTTTTTTGTGCAAAATTTTTCGTGTTTCAAAAATCATTTTCATTTCCTCTTTCGTGTAGCCGTTGTCTTCAAAAACATCAATGTGTGGAATGAGGTTTGAGAAAATTGGGTGGACAAATTTCTCTGGTTTTTCGCCATTTACACCCCGTTTTAAATCGTTTGTGCCACGCTGTCCAGCACCAGACACCGATTGATAAGTGGAAAATATAACCCTTTTCAGCCCAAAAACTGTGTCAAGTGCTTTAAGTGGAAGCATGGCTTGAATGGTGGAACAGTTTGGGTTGGCGATTATGCCATGGTGAGTGAAAATGTCTTCCTTATTCACTTCTGGCACAACAAGTGGAACATCGTTATCCATTCGCCATGCGCTTGAGTTATCCACAACAACTGCCCCCGCTTTCACAAACAGTGGAGCATATTTTTTGGATAGTTCTCCCCCGCAAGAAAACAGTGCATAGTCAATTTTTTTACCCGCAATGTTTTCCTCGCAAAGTTCCATAACTTCCACTTCATCGCCAAACATCTTTATTTTTTTGCCCGCACTTTTTTTGCTTGCAAAAAGAAAAAATTTATCCGCACGGATATTCCTTTCGTGCAGAACTTCAACAAATTTGCCACCGACCTTGCCAGTGACGCCAACTATTGCAATATTCATATTATCTCCCTAGGGCAAATTTCGCCCCTTAAAACTTTATATTCGGCAAGCAAATATATTGTTAAAAAAACTTACCACAAAATCTGTGATAAGTCTTTTTTTGAAGATTGGTTAAATTTGTAAAATTTTACTTAAAAACTGCTGTAAAGTGGGTGCTGTAGCGGACTTCAAAGGTGTCGCCTGGGCGATAAATTTTGCTATCCGCGGAGCAATACCAATAGGAAAAGTTTTCTGCATTTGAACCAGTGTAAGTTGGCACTGTGTAGGTGTCATAGTCTTTGTAAACATTAGCTTTTTTCTCAAACTCTGCAATTTCTTCTGTGGTTTTTGGAACGGTGAAATTTTGGAAAGTGTCATTGTCTGTTGTAACGACCCAAAGGCTTTTGCCGTCTGCGTTTTTGACTGTTTCTTGTTTGTGCTTTTCGCTGTTGACGGTGTCACGGATAATCATATCACGCACCATTTCTTTTGTGAATTCTGCCGTTTCTGTAAGCCCGTTTTCATAAAGGAAAGTGCACCATTCAACCAAGATTTGCCACTCTGGACCACGATAACCTGTCATATCCCTTGGGAGCATATCAAAGTAGTTTTTCATAGTTTCTTCAGAATAAAGGTGGACTGGAATTGCGTCAATGCCAAATGCGGATAAGTCAACACCAAAAATATTGGAGCAAAGAAGTGTGAATGTCTTGTCTTCTGCGTTGTCTGTGCCGTCTTTGTTAAGTCCTGCACCATAGACAAGGTTGCCGTCATCGTCACACAAATAATCTTCGGACAAAACTTTTTGTCTTAATGGGTTGGCATAAACTAAGTTTTCGTCAAAGCCATACATATTGTGAAAGCCCAAAGCGTCTGCTTCGTTTGTTAGATAGTCGCTTGCAAAGAAGTTCCACATCTGCCCCATAATTGGTTGGCAATATTGCACAATGTCGTGTGAAATTTTAATTTCTGTCACTGCTGTCCAAGACCATGTTGGAGAGCCAGAGTTGTAGTTCATTTTTACAATTTCACTGCCCACATGGAAGTTTTCGGAATCGGTCACTGCGGAATATTGATAGACATATTCGCCCGTTTCGGAGTTTAGATTTCGTGTAAACATAGCGTGTGGTGGAACAAATGTAAGTTCGCCACCGTCTGCAAATTTGACATAAACCACTTCTTGTTCGCCGTTTGTTGTGCTGTGTTTGTTAAGCCAATGGCAATAGCCAGTGTCAATTTTGCCGGTGTCGTGGTTAAAGCGATAAATTCTGTCGAAAAATGAAATGTCTTCAATGTTTTTGTAACTGCCGTCTGCGAGCATAACTTTTGTGCCAAAGACAATGCAGCCGCTTATTGGTTGTTCGGCGTCTTGACGCTTGATTGTGTCGCTCCATGTGGCGACCAATGTGTGGTCAGATTTATTTGTAAGTTCGGAGCCGTTTGAAATGGTGTCTTCGCCAAGTTTCCAGCCGTCAAACTGCATATTTGCATAGCCGTCTGCAAAATAGTCTGTGTATTCCCTTTCAGTTTCACGAAGATAGACATATTTTGGGGTTGGAAGCCCGCCATAGTTTTCGCTAGCTTTGGAGAAAGTTCTTTTTGCATAAAGTTTTAGGTTGCTGACTGTGAGGTCAAGGTTTGAGGTTTGCTCTGCGATATTAAATTGAATGACGATAAAATAATCCTTTGACTCGGTGCAAGTGTAGGACAAAGTTCCCGATTGCTTTGAGGCATTTGGGGTGACCTTTTTCTCTGCTACAAGCCCGTCTGAACCTTCTGCAGATAGTGCTTGTCCAAAGATTTGGGCTGCAATTTCGTTGTTGCCTGAAAGGTTGTGTGAACTTTCATAAGAAAACTCCCATGTATAGACCCAGTCTTTTTCCATTGGCAAAGATAGATACACTTGCTCGGTGTAAGCGGTGTTTGCGTCAAAAGAAAATTTTGTTGCAAGGTTTTCTTCGTCAAAGGTGTTTGAAACTATGTGATTATCAGATTTTGGCCCAAAATTCCACCTATCGACATCGGCAAAAAGTGCTTTTGAATAGTCGAGAGTAAGAGTGAAAGTTGTGCTTTGAGGCTCTGGTGCGCCACAGCCAGTGAGTGTGAGCGCCACGCCCAGAACAAGACAGCAAACCAGTGCCAAAAGTTTTACAAATTTTTTCATTTTTTTTCTCCTTTAGTTTTTAATAACAAAACATGCCCGCTCCCCAAAATGGGGAGCAACATATTTTATGTTGAGTAAACTGCTGTGAAGTGGGTGTTTGTGCGGACCTTGTATGTGTCGCCAGCGTAGTAAATCTTTCCGTCAGAGGAGCTGAGCCACCCGACAAAGCCTTCTTCCTTAATATTTGGCAAAATGTAGTGAGTGTATTCCTCAAAGAAGAAATCTTGTGGGTTGAAATGCTCGTTTGTAACATCTTCTGAATTGGTCACGATGTAAATGAATTCCCCGTTTTCGTTCGTTGGTGGCAAAATTCGTTCGTTTTCATTGTTTGCGACCTCGTTCAGAAGTATGTTAATCATAAAGTCCATATCAAGCATGCCGTTGTCAATCAAAATCTTCCATTCTCTGCCACGGAAGCCCACAATATCTCTATCTGTCCAGCCCATGTCTTTAAGTTCTTTTTCGGTGAACAAATGGTTGTCATAAGTTCCGTTTAGAACTTTTTGTCTGATGCTTGACGCATAGGTCAAGTTCTTCTTAAAGCCATACATATTTTGGAAAATAATTGTGTTTGGAACGGTTGTTAGGATATTTCCCGCAAAGCAGTTCCACATGCCAGATGTTATGATTGAATAGGAAGGTGTTTCTTCTTCAATGTAGCAAATTCCAGTTACAACTGCTTCGCCCCATGTGGCACAATTTTCATAGCCAGATGAGCAAGTGCATGTTGAGCAAGTGGAGCAAGAGGTGTTTGCACAGTCGTTTGCAACATATTTTAGAACTCGAGTTCCAATGTAGAATTTCGCTGGGTCGGTGACTGCCACATATTTGTTTTGGTCAAGGCTGAACACTGCATGGTCGCCAACAAATCTTATCGTTTCGCCGTCTGAGAATGTCACTTCCATAACCCGCTTTGACACCACCGCTTTGCTTATCCAGCTGGCATACGCTGTGTCAATTTGCCCAGTGTCGTGGTTGAAACGAATGAGCCTATCGGCGTATGTTATGTCTTGTATCATTTTCCAGCCGTTTGCTGTGAGAATTGGAGTGTTGTATGCAAGACATGAGTTGTTTGACCCGCTGCCACTTCCAGAAATTGTAATGTTTTGTGCTGGCATAACGAATGATACCGAAGCACTTGAGCCACCTGACGAACTAACATAGCCCGAAATTGATGTAGATTTGTTGTCATAGCCAGTTGTGTTGGTAAATGTAAGCGATACGCTTGTTCCAAAAGGCACTGATGTAGTGCCACTTGCATATCCACTCCAGCTTCCGCTTGAGGCATTTAGTGTCATTGTGTAACTCTTTGCCGAGAATGACGCATTCCATGTAGCGTCGCCTGCCGTTGTCCATGTGGCTGTGCTTGTGCCATTTGAAGAATAATTTGGAACCGTTACATCATAACCCGTAAAGGACTTTATGGTGATATTTGGCAAGGTCTGTCCATAGGTCACTTGCACACTTGTTGTGCCACCCGAGAAGTTGGTCTTGTTGCCCGAGCAGGTGGTGCATGTGCCACTTACATTGCTACCTTTGCTCCCCTTACAAGAGCCACATGTAACTTGACCAGACACTGTGCCTGAGCCAGAACAGTTGCTACATGTTGTCCAACCGTCAACTCCTGTTCCGTTACACCACGAACAATCTTCTTCTACTGTTTCATAATAGTAGCCCTTACCTTTACAAGTTGAACAAGTTACTGTCCCAAAACCATTACAATACTGGCATTTATTTCCCGAACTAGTATCACCACTACCATTACAACCGGGACATGTTTCAGATGTTGGACAATCAACCTTTTCCCTTGTTGAGATTTTTCCAGAGCCATCACACCTAGAACAATCTTCATCCCAACCTTTGTTACCATTGCATGTAGGACAAGTTACTTGCCCTGCAACTGTTCCATTGCCACCGCAGTTGGAACATGGGACCCATGTGTTCACTGTTCCCGCTGCGTTGCATGTGCCGCACCTTGGGACTGTGTAGTTGATTTTGAGGGTGTAGGTGTTGGCTGTCCAACTTGCATACAAGGTTGCATTTTGATAAATATCTGTGCAAAGGTCAGAGGCAAAGTTGGTTGAGCCATAGGCGACATATTGTTCACCATTGTTTCCGCCACAACTTCCGTCACCATGGAAATTGGCAAGTGTATAACCCGTTTTTGTAGGTTTGGTAATGGCGGTTAT
>CAKVNA010000059.1 GCA_934776915.1 uncultured Clostridia bacterium | reverse complement strand
GTCCAGATTTTTTGAACAGTTTAAAGATATAATGGTCATAATTTTGCTTGTTGCGTCACTTGTGTCGCTTATTTTTGCAATCGTCAAACACAGCAAAACTGAACTAATTGATGCAATTATTATCTTTGGAATTGTGCTACTTAATGCAACATTGGGCTTTATCCAAGAACTTAAAGCAGAGAACGCCCTTGATAGCTTGAAGAAAATGTCGCAGCCCTATTCTCTTTGCCTTCGTGACGGGTCCCCACAAAAAATTCCAACCCGAGAACTTGTGCCGGGCGATGTAATTTTGCTTGAAGCGGGCGATATTGTGCCAGCAGACATTTATCTTCTTGAAGCAAATTCTCTTAAAAGCGACGAGTCGGCATTGACGGGTGAAAGTGTGCCGGCGCAGAAGTGTTGCGATGTCGTTTTGCCCGAGAAGACCGGTCTTGCAGATAGAAAAAATATGTGTTTTTCGTCAAGTGTAATAAGTTATGGCAGAGGTGTGGGAGTTGTCGTTGCAACTGGCAAAAATGCTCAAATTGGCAAAATTGCAACCATGCTTGACTCAAACAGCAAATCTCAAACCCCACTTCAAAAAAACCTCAATCATTTGGGCGAGATTATAACTTTTATCGTGCTTGCCATTGCAATAGTTATTTTCGCAGTTGATGCTTTTGTTGCAAAACAAGGGTTTATCGAGTCATTTCTAACAGCCGTTGCCATTGCTGTCGCCGCTATTCCCGAAAGTTTGCCTGCCGTTGTCACCATTATTTTGTCACTTGGAGTGACCAAACTTGCCAAAAAGAATGCAATTATTCGCCGTTTGCATGCCGTTGAAACATTGGGCTGCTGCGAAGTGATTTGCTCTGACAAAACGGGAACAATAACTAAAAACCAGATGACAGTGCGAGAAATTTGTTGTGGCACAGGTGACTATTCCAAAGAAACGCTTGATAATATTTTGTGTTGTATGGAACTTTGCAACAATGCCAGACGAAGTGGCTCAGATTTTATTGGTGACCCAACAGAAACGGCACTTCTTCGGTTTGCAGGTGGAAAAATTTTTGACACAAGAAACGCAAAGCGTGTTGACGAAATTCCTTTTGATTCAGCAAGAAAGCTTATGACCACCGTTGTGGAGCAAAACTCAGTTTACACACAATGGACAAAAGGTGCTGTTGATGTGCTGCTCAAAAGATGTTCGCATGTGCTTATTGACGGCAAAATTGTTCCATTGACCCATAAACATATTGATGAGATTGAAGGAAAAAATAAGGAACTCTGTTCAAAGGCGTTCAGAGTTTTGGGTTTTGCAAAAAAGAATTTGCAAGCATATTCGCATGATGATGTTGCAGAGCAAGACCTTGTCTTTTTGGGCTTGTGCGGAATGATTGACCCACCTAGGGACGAAGTTTTTGAGGCGATAAAAAAGTGCAAGCGAGCAGGCGTCAGAACAATTATGATAACGGGCGACCATCAAGCAACAGCCACCGCAGTTGCAATGGAACTGGGCATAGTGTCCTCGTCAAAGGAAGTTATGAATGGCGATGAACTTGACAAAATTTCTGACGAAAAACTGTCAAAAATTATTTCAAAAGTATCCGTTTTTTCAAGAGTTACGCCAGAGCATAAGGTTAGAATTGTAAAAGCCATTCAGTCAAATGGCAAAATTGTGGCCATGACAGGTGACGGCGTGAATGACGCTCCAAGCATAAAAACGGCGAACATCGGCATTGGAATGGGCAAAAACGGCACAGAAGTAACAAAAGAAGTGGCTGATGTAATTTTGACAGACGACAACTTTGCAACAATCGTTGTGGCGGTCGAAGAGGGAAGACGAATATTTGGCAACATACAAAAGACCATTCAGTTTTTGTTGAGTTGCAATATTGCCGAAGTTTTAGCACTTTTTTTTGTGACAATTTTATTCCCAACAAATGTATTTCTAAATGCCGTTCAAATTCTGTTTATCAATCTTGTAACAGATACCTTGCCGTCAATAGCCCTTGGAGTTGATGTCGCTCAAGATGACCTTATGTCCTCGCCACCACGCAATCAGAATTCCACAATTATTGGCGGAAAAGTTGGCTTTGACATTCTGTATCAAGGCATTGCTCAAACATTGATTGTAATTGCAGTTTATCTTGTGGGGGTTTTAGGCTTTAATTCGCCACTTGTCGCAACGACTATGTCTTTCTTAACGGTCAATATGATACAGTTATTTCATATGTTCAATGTTCGCTCGCACAAAAGCATTTTCAAAACAAACCCGTTTAAGAATAAAATTCTCGTTTTCTCGCTTTTATTTGAAATTTCAGTGCTTGTAATTTTGGCAATTATTCCAGCCGTTCAAGCAGTGTTTGGACTTTGCGAACTGTCACTTATTCAATGGGGAATAACAATCGGATTTTCACTGTTTATCATTCCAATTTGCGAAATTGAAAAGATGCTAACAAATTTTATTTCAAAACACAAATTCCACAAAAGATAATCGCTGCATTTTGCATATAGTGCATAATATAGCAAATATAACTTACAAGAGTTTGTCGTCTTTATTTAAGAAATATTTTGGGGGAATATCCAATATGGAGTATCCTCCAAATTTTTCTTCTTCATAAAATTTCATTGCAATTTTCAAAGCAACAATCATTATTCTAGCTGTCAAAGCGGGATTGTTTTGCATCTCAATTTCAAACTTCATCAAACTACTGTAGCAATTTGGCAGCATAAAGTGTGACATAACAAGTCCTTTGTGCCTCATATCCTTTTGCAATTCTTTAACTTTCTCGTTATCTACAAAATGTATTGTGGTTTTCTGCCCAGCAAAATAATTTGGCATTTCTCGAATTTGTTTTCTAATTTCACATCGTTTTTTTAATAAAATGGCTTTATTTTCCTCAGATTTTTTTAACGCAACATAACATACTCTGCGGTGCATGTTTTTGTTAATTGGCGTAAAATTTGGCTGAGTGAGCACATTTTTAATTTCATTCTTGTTTGGAACTGTAAATTGTATGGCATTTTCAACCCCGTCAAGTCGTCTTAATGCGTCACTATGTCCTTGACTTACACCCTCGCCCCAAAATGTTGAAACATTGTTTTCGCCCGCAATTCCCGCAAAAACAGTGCGAATTAGGCTTAAAACTCCGGGGTCCCAACCAAAGGCGGTCAGTGCAACTTTGCCTTTTTCTTTTGCGACTATGCCCAATTTTTCTTTATACTCGTGAAGTTTGCTATGCGTGTCAAATGCGTCAACAGTGCAGAAGTTTTTAATTGCCCTTAAACCTATTTTTTCAATATCGCTATAACTTCCGCCACACAAAACTAATGAGTCAATTTTGTTTGAGTATTTTTCAAGTTTATCCACATTTTCAAACTCACTTCCAAAGGGGCTTTGAAGTGATTTAATATTTCTTCTTGAAAAAATTTTAACAAGTTGCAAGTCTTTGCTTATTGCAATTTCTCGTTCGACCGCTTTGCCCAAATTTCCATATCCAACAATGCCAACTTTTATCAATTTTCACCTCATTTATATTTTTATTTTCCCGCTTATATTGCGTAGTTTAGCAAATATAAAATATTTCCTTTGGTTTGCAAATATCACTTTTTTATTTGCCCTTTTAATTATGTATTTCTGTAATTTTATCTATGTTTTTAATTACATGTGTTTATTAAACTGTGTTTTTTATAGTTTTTCTTCTGACTTAAGTTATTGACCCCTTACACATCTAAATAAATTTCGTTGAAATCGAATGTGGATAAGTTTTTAAAAAAGTTATGAGGAAGATTGAATTTTTTTTAGAAATCACTTAATAACATTTTGAACTTTCGTAAATAATCTTTATAATATTATGTAGGCTTAGACACAAAGTAAAATATGATTGGAGGGGAAATATGTTTACACTTATTTTTGGAGTGGCTGTATGCTTTGCTCTTGTTGCGTTATTCATTTTCGTGCGAGTTAAAAAGGGTGGTGTTGAAGGCGTGGCAACAAAGGCACTTGCTTCATTCGGCTTTATTGCACTGGCGGTGTTTTTGTCTGCGGCAAAAGTCGGGCAAAATTCATATTCTCAATACGCCATGACCCTTATAACTTGCGGGCTTGTGTGCGGCTTAATTGGAGATATTCTGCTTGACCTTAAAGTTGTTTACCCATTTCATGAGGACAAATATCTAACTTGCGGCATGATTTCTTTTCTTGTTGGACACTTGTTTTTTAACGGAGCAATGGCACTTATCTTTATTGACCACAACGCAAATTCATTGCTTGTTCCAGTCATCATAATTCTTGCTACTTCTGCAATTCTTGCGGTGGTGTTGTGGGTTGTAACCAGTCGCTTTATGGGCTTAAACTATGGGAAGCATGCTGTTCTTTCAACAATTTATGCAGGTGTTTTGCTTTTCACAACCATATTTTCAATCTATCTCACAATAGTCACCCTATCTCAAGCAATGTTTATTCTGGCAGTTGGATTTGTGCTGTTTTTGGCAAGTGACCTCGTGTTGTCGCTTCAGTATTTTGGCGGAAAACAGAGCCAAAAGTCACTGATAATCATCAACCACACCTTATATTACCTTGCCCAAATTCTAATCGCAATGGCAATATATTTTATTTGATGAAACCCGCTTGTGGAGCGGGAAGGAGAAAATATGAAACTGATTTTTGTAAGGCATGGAGATTATAATCCAAAGACCGAAAAATTGACCCTTTTGGGCAAATTTCAAATTGCAAGCATAAGAAAATATTTGCAAGACGAAAAAGTAGATTTTATTCTTTCATCGCCCAAAACTAGGGCTCTTGAAGGGGCTAAAATTTTGAATAAAAAATGGAATATTCCAATGTATATTTCAAAGGACTTGCGTGAGCGGGAAATTTTGGTGACGGATAACGAAAAGTTGCAAGAAGATTATCAGAAAAAATATTTTGACATGGCTGACGAAAGCGAGGAATACGAAACATGCAAGCAATTTGTCGAGCGAACAATAAGGGGAATTAAAGACGCCATTCGCCACAATAAGGACGCCGAAACTTTTGTAGTTATGGCACATAGTTCAAATCTTTATGCAATTTCTGCCATGATAAACGGTATTCCAAAAGACAACAAAATAAAATGGCTACAATGCAACACTGGTGCGTGTGTTAAGTTTTACATAGACAAAAAAAGTTGCTTGACTTCAAAAGAATAAAACTGTATAATAAAAATGTTCAAAATTATTATCTATTGACACAAAAAGTCTAATGGAACAAAATCCATAAACCCTCTTATTTGAATAAATAGAGATAAATAATTTTGTCCAAATATTGCACTTTATTCCACTCAAAGAATATTTGACTTTGAAAGAATAAAGTAGTAATATAGTTGTATCCAATATTATGGAGAGGTGTCCGAGTGGTCTGCGTCAAAGTTTTGCCTGAGGCTCACTTGCTACGCAAAGACTCACCAAGTGACAAAACTTTTCCTTGTTCCCAAAATTTATAAAAATTTCGGGAGCCCTTGTTGCACTTTATCCCACTCAAAAGTTGTTTGACTTTAAAAAGATAAAGTAGTAATATATTTATGTTCTATATTATGGAGAGGTGTCCGAGTGGTCTAAAGTGCACGCTTGGAAAGCGTGTGTGGGGCAACCCACCGCAAGTTCGAATCTTGTCCTCTCCGCCAACTTATCCCAGCCAAACATTCTCGTTTGGTTGGGTGATTTTATTAAATAAAGTTATTTTCTTGACTTTTTAATTTATATATTC